>CALKYK010000380.1 GCA_938003715.1 uncultured Gammaproteobacteria bacterium | reverse complement strand
ACGCCGGCGACAGCGTCGAAAAGGAAGACGGGCTGATCACGCTTGAAACCGACAAGGCCACGATGGACGTGCCGGCGCCTCAAGCCGGGAAAATCGGGGAGATTTCGGTCAAGGTCGGCGACAAGGTCAATTCCGGCGACGTCATCGGCAGCATGACGCCGGAAGTCACCGACACCGTCGTCGTGACGCCGGCCATCGAGGCGGAACCGAACCAGGGCGACACGACGGTCGTGGCGACGCCGGCGCCGAAAGGCGGCGGCGAGCAGACCCTCGAAGTTCCGGATATCGGCGACTTCGAGGAAGTCGACGTGATCGAGGTGCACATCGAAGCGGGCAGCAAAGTCGATATCGAGGACGCCCTGATTACTCTCGAGACGGACAAGGCCACGATGGATGTGCCGTCGACCGCCGCCGGAACGATCAAGTCGGTGTCGGTAAAAGTTGGCGACAAGGTCTCGAAAGGGTCCCCGGTCGCCGTCATCGACGCCGAGGCGACCAGCGACGCGCTCGGCAGGCAGGACCGCGCGGCATCGCCGCCTCCGCCTCCGCCTCCGCCGCCGCCGGCAACGCAGGCCGCAGAATCGCCGGCCCCGCAGCCGTCCGGCCATTTGCCGCCGATCGACGAAGCCGGATTTTCACGCGCGCACGCGAGCCCGTCGGTGCGCAAACTGGCGCGAGAACTGGGCGTAGACCTCGCCCAGGTGCGCGGCAGCGGACAAAAGCACCGCATCCTTCACGATGACGTCAAGGCTTTCGTCAAGGCGATTCTTTCCGGCGAGCGAAAAGCCCCGGCAGCTGCGGCCCTGCCGCAGGTGCCGAAGGTCGACTTTGCAAAATTCGGCGAGGTCGAGTCGAAGCCGCTGACGCGCATTCAGAAAATCTCGGGGCCCCGATTGCAGGCGAGCTGGATCAACCTGCCGCACGTCACGCAGCACGACGTCGCCGACATCACGGAACTCGAATCGCGCCGGCAGGAACTCAAAGGCCCGGCAAAGGAAAAGGGCATCAGCCTGACACCGCTGGCATTCATCATGAAAGCCTGCATTGCTGCGCTGAAGGAATACCCGAAGGTCAACGCATCCCTGGCCAACGACGGAGAGTCGCTGGTCTTCAAGAAGTATTACCACCTCGGTTTTGCCGCGGATACCGAGAACGGGCTTGTCGTGCCCGTCATTCGCAACGCGGACAGCATGGACGTGTACGAGCTCGCGCGCGCGCTCGGCGAGTTGTCGGCAAAAGCGCGCGACGGCAAGCTGAAAGCCGACGAGATGCAGGGCGCGTCGTTCACGATTTCCAGTCTTGGTGGCATCGGCGGCACAGCGTTTACGCCGATCGTCAACGCGCCGGAGGTGGCCATTCTGGGCGTGTCGCGATCGACGATGCAGCCGGTCTGGAATGGTGATGCGTTCGAGCCGCGACTGATGCTGCCCCTTTCGTTCTCCTACGACCATCGTGTCATCGACGGCGCCTATGCAGTGCGCTTCACGACTTTTCTCGCGAAGACGCTGGGTGACGTGGACGGGCTGCTCGAGGCGATCCCGTAGTGGCGAAGACGATCGAGCTCCGGGTGCCCGATCTCGGGGACTTCAGCGACGTCGAGGTCATCGAGGTACTGGTCGAGCCGGGCGACACGGTCGCCGTCGAGGACGGCCTGATCACGCTCGAGACGGACAAGGCGACGATGGACGTGCCGGCGTCTGACGCCGGCAAGGTCGTCGAAGTCACGGTCGGCGTCGGCGACAAGATCAACTCGGGAGACGTGGTCGCAAGGATCGAAGCCGAAGCCGGCGCCGAAGAAGACACTGACGAGGACGCGGAAGGGGAAGAGGAAGAAGCTGTCGACCCGACCTCGACGGTCGTCCTGGACCCGGCGGCGAAGCAGGCTCGTCTGGAGGAAGCGACCGCGTCACAGGTGGTCGCGCCGAAGGGCGACACGCCCGACGCGACGCACCGCGCCGAGCTGGTCGTCATTGGCGCGGGTCCGGGCGGCTACACCGCCGCATTTCGCGGTGCGGACCTCGGCATGGACGTGATACTGATCGAGCGCTGGCCCACGCTCGGCGGCGTCTGCCTCAACGTCGGTTGCATTCCATCGAAAGCGCTGCTGCACGCGGCGAAAGTCGTGGACGACGCGGAAGCGATGTCCGGACACGGCATCCGCTTCGGCAAGCCGGAAATCGATGCGGACGCGTTGCGCTCCTGGAAGAACGACGTTGTCGGCAAGCTGACCGGCGGCCTCACGCAGCTTGCGAAACAGCGCAAGGTGCGCGTCATCCAGGCCAGCGCTACGTTTGCCGGCCCGAATCTGCTGGCACTGGACAACGACGAGACGGTCGCCTTCGAGCGCTGCATCATTGCGGCAGGCTCGGAACCGGCGATGCTGCCGGGTCTGCCGGATGACCCGCGCATCGTCGACTCGACCGGGGCGCTCGAGCTCGATCCGATCCCGAAACGCATGCTGGTCGTGGGCGGCGGCATCATCGGCCTGGAAATGGCCTGCGTCTACGCGGCGCTCGGCACCCGGGTCAGCGTCGTCGAGCTGACCGATGCGCTGATGCCCGGCACCGATCCCGACCTCGTGCGGCCGTTCCGCAAGATCGTGGACAAGCGTTACGAGAAAATCATGCTCGGCACGAAAGTGACCGGCATGCAGGCGACCGACGACGGTATCAAGGTGAGCTTCGAGAACAAGGACGGCAAGGCCGAGGACACCTACGGCAAGGTGCTTGTTTCGATCGGCCGCCGGGCGAATGGCGACAAACTGAATGCCGACAAAGCCGGCGTCAAGGTAGACGAGCGCGGCATCATCGCGGTGAACAAGCAGATGCAGACCAACGTGCCGCACATATTTGCGATCGGCGACCTGGCCGGCGGCCCGATGCTCGCGCACAAGGCCACCCACGAGGCGAAGGTCGCGGCGGAAGTGGCCTCAGGCGAAAAGAGTGCCTTCGATGCACGATCGATTCCGTCGGTGGCCTATACCGATCCCGAAATCGCCTGGGTCGGTCCGACCGAAGGCGAGGCGAAGGAAATGGGAATCGGCTACGAGAAGACGCAGATTCCGTGGGCGGCCAGCGGCCGCGCGCTGTCGCTGGGCCGTACCGAGGGCTTCACGAAGCTATTGTTCGACAAGGAAACCGGTCGCATCATCGGCGGTGGCATCGTCGGTCCACATGCCGGTGACCTGATTTCCGAGGTGGCACTCGCTGTCGAGATGGGTGCGGACGCGACCGACGTCAGCCTGACGATCCATCCGCACCCGACGCTGTCCGAAACGGTCGCATTCGCCGCCGAGGCCATGGACGGTACGCTGACCGACCTGTACATGCCGAAACGGAAGAAGTAGCGGCTGCGGGCTCGTGCCGCGTCCCGCGAACAGGATACTGGCCGAACTCGCCGCCGCCACGAGC
>CALKYK010000379.1 GCA_938003715.1 uncultured Gammaproteobacteria bacterium | reverse complement strand
GGCGACTTTCGAAACGCTGCGCACCGAATATCACCGGCAGCAGCAGGACGCATTCTTCCGCACACACACGATCACCGGCATCACCGAGCATGTCGTGCGACGCGGCGAATGGGTGTGGATTCTCGCGCTCAGGTAGTATGACGTGCTGTTGTGGCTGTTCCGCCAGTACAACCCGGAACGCGATCTCGACGCGGTGCGACCCGGCACCCGCATCAACTTCCCGGTGCTGAGCCAGATCAGCAAGAGCTGATGACCGCGATGCCGGGCGTATACCTGTTCCGGCTGCTGCCCGTACTGTTCGTTGCCGCGGCGTCCATCGCCTACGTTTTCCACGTCGAACCGGACGACGCTTACCGGTGGCGGAACTCGCTGCCGATGCTGGCGCTGGTATTGCTCGCAATGGTTTCTTTATATAAGGGAGGCGGACGCTGGAGCGGATCCGGCTGGCAGTGGCCGCTCGGCACGCTGGGCTTCGCGATTCCCGCGTTCGGCCTGTCGCTGTATCTGCACTATGCGTTCAGCGTCGATCTCGACGGCATCGTCAGCGAATCTCTGCATCCGGAGCAGCTGTTCCGCTACCTGCCGCTTTACACTGCCGGCGCCGGCGTGATCGGATTCGCGATCGGCTGGATTGCGGGCCGCAACATTTGAATTCCCAGTGTTCGGCGCCGTTCATTTGCAGCGTTGGCGCGGTTTGATAATCTCGGCGATGGGTTCCTCACAGGACGGAGGCAGGCAGGGCATGATCGCAGGAAGAGTCGAAGCGCTTGCGCTGATGCTGGCGGCCATGGTGGCCGGCAGCGCATTCGCCAACGGTCTGGTCGCGAGCGACTTTCCGCAGGCGGACCTGGTGCTGGTGGAGAAGGGCAAGCGAAAACTGCACCTGCTTAAGGACGGCGAGCCGTTCCGCACTTTCGACATCGCGCTCGGTCTTGCCCCGGACGGAGACAAGGAACAGGAGGGCGACCAGAAGACACCGGAGGGCCGCTACATCCTGGACGAGCGCAACCCCGACAGCGACTACTTCCTGTCAATACACATTTCCTACCCGAGCGCGCGGGACCGGAACGAGGCGCGGCAAAAGGGCGTCGATCCGGGCGGCGCCATCATGATTCACGGGCAACCCAATGTGCCGACATTTTCGCAGGCCTATTATCGGCGCGAGGACTGGACCAACGGCTGTATCGCGGTGTCGAATTCGGACATGATCGATATCTGGCTGATGACGCCGGACGATACGCCGATCGAAATCGTCCCCTGAGACAGGCGCGACCGGCGCCGGCGCCGGGCGTCCGAGGGTTCCGAGACAGTGCAAGAAGCTGAAAAAGTAACCGGCACGATACTGCGCGCGGTGAGCGACGCGACGGTCGACGCCGAGGTGTGGCCCGAGGGCAGCCTCGAGGTGCTGTCGCAGCTCGAGGCCGAGCGCCTGCGGTCGGACGGCGAGGGCGGCCTGTATCCGCTCCTGCGCCGGTGCATGCTCGCGGTCCTGAGTTCCGGCGCCGAAACGGACGATGCACGCGCCGTGCTGCAGAAGTACCGGAATTTCGAGGTCGGCTTCATCCAGCAGGACCGTGGCCTGAAGCTGACGCTGTCGGGCGCGCCGAGCGCCGCGTTCGTCGACGGCAAGATGATTCGCGGCATCCGGGAGCAGCTGTTCGCGGTGCTGCGGGACGTCGTGTTCACGAATTACGAAATCCTGGAAAGCGAGCGCTTCGACCTGGAGCAGACCGACGGCATCACGAACGCGGGATTCCACATCCTGCGCAATGCCGAACTGCTGCGACCGGCGGTGGCGCCGAACCTGGTCGTCTGCTGGGGCGGCCACGCGATTTCCCGAGACGAATACGACTACACGAAAAAAGTCGGCTACGAGATCGGGCTGCGCGCATTGAACGTGTGCACCGGTTGCGGTCCCGGCGCCATGAAGGGCCCGATGAAGGGCGCCACGATCGGCCACGCCAAGCAGCGCATACGCGACGGCCGCTACATCGGCATCACCGAACCCGGCATCATCGCCGCTGAATCACCGAACCCGATCGTCAACGCCCTCATCATCATGCCGGACATGGAAAAACGACTCGAAGCTTTCGTCCGGGTCGCGCACGGTATCGTCGTGTTCCCCGGAGGCGTGGGAACGGCGGAGGAAATCCTGTACCTGCTCGGCATACTGCTGCACCCGGAGAATCGCGACCTGCCGCTGCCGCTCATCATGACCGGCCCTTCGGGCAGCGCCGACTACTTTGCGCAGATCGACGAGTTTATCGGCGCAACGCTCGGCGATGCTGCCCGGCAGCGCTACTCGATCGTCATCGACGATCCGGAGGAGGTCGGGCGCAGCATGCGCGACGGGCTCGAAGACGTGCACGCGTTCCGCAAGGCCAACGGCGACGCGTACTACTTCAACTGGCGGCTGACGGTCGACCGCCAGTTCCAGCGGCCGTTCGTCGCGACCCACGAGTCGATGCGCGACCTGGACATTACCGAGGGGCTGCCGCCGCACGTGCTCGCGGCCAACCTGAGGCGGCTTTTCTCGGGCATCGTGTCGGGCAACGTCAAGGAGGACACGATCGCCCGCATCGAGCGGGAGGGCCCGTTCGAGATCACCGGTTCGAATCGCTACACGAGGCTGCTGGACGACCTCCTGGCGGCCTTCGTCAACCAGGGACGCATGAAACTGGCACGCGAAAACTACACGCCCTGCTACCGCGTGCTTGCCTGAGGTGAGAGGGGTATTTTGTCAAACCGCGTTCGCCGTCGCCGCGACCGGCCCTTACCATTAAGTAAAAAGCTGCAATAAACGGCTGATATTAAACATAAAAATGGCAATGGGTCTTGTGATGCAGTTCCTGTGATCAAGGCACCGCGCCACGTAGCATCTGTAACCGGGATGGCACGAGTACACGCGCATGCCGGACAGCAAGGACATTGCCTCGTTTTCCGATTACGGTGACGACAACGCGCAAGAAGTTGCCGCCAACGATCGTGACGCGGAAATCGAGGACGGCAACGAGGCCGACGGCTGGCAGCAGTATCGCCGCTGGATTTCCAAGGCGCCCGCGCCGCGCAGCCGGCGTACCGGCGTAGACCCGTCGCTTTACACCTGGAAGGGGTACCGGAACTGGACCGAACAGGTGAAGCGCAACTGGTCCGACAATTCCTGAGACGACGTTTCCGTCCCGCGCACCGTCGCGGCAATACCCGTCTTCTATAATTTCATTATTGCGACAGTGACGCAGGTCACGCTCGATCCGTGCTTGCGTCGTTCGTCGAACGGGATTATGTAGCGGCAGATAGTGCTGCTTACAAACAACAATAATGAAACGTTGCAAAAGCCCGAAAAAAAATTCGAACCCGTTCTCTGTTTTCGACATCGGACGACCGTTTCGACAGATGCGAAAGCAAGCTGTGACCTGCCTCACGGCGACCTGCAGCCGCGCTGTCTATAGTCGTATCCACGTAACGAAGATCAAGAAAGATTGCCGAAATGTCGAACCACTCCCACGAAAATGACTCGCCGCTGGCCGCGCTAAAAAGCGATGCAGCGCGCCAGCGTTGGGAACTGTTTCATCGCGCGATCGCGCACGCGAAACGCTCGACGATCGATGCCCCGGACGATGCGGAAGACGCCTCGGTACAGTCGGGCAGCGGCGGGCCGATGCTGACGATCGTTCGCTAGCCGGAACGAGGACCGCGACTCATGGAATGCTTCGCACAATACCTGGACGACATCGACGACCTCGTCTACGCAGCCGCACTGATGTGGGAACGGATTCGCCGCGGCATCGGCGTGTTCCTGTTCATCATCGGCACGGCTGCACTGCAGATCACCGGCATCGTCCTGGCCCTGGTCAAGCCCTCGCTGGCGGTCGCATTCGCCTCGCTGCTGGCGGTGGGGCTGCTGCTTGGCAGCGTCGTCTTCGATTCCCGGGGCTCCCGCTTCGCGCTGTGACCTGCCGTCGCGACCCCGGTCGCTGCCGCTTGAAAATCCCCTCGTAATCCCTATCGTGTGAGCCGCGATCCGCCTCGCCGCGGGCAGGAGCCCGTGCGCGGGTGCAAGGACAAACGACCGGGAGACAGATGTGAGCGAAGCCTCCGCACGGGAAACGCTGGGATTCCAGACCGAAGTCAGGCAGCTGCTGCAGCTGATGATCCATTCGCTGTACAGCAACAAGGAAATCTTCCTGCGTGAGCTGATTTCGAACGCGTCCGACGCCGCGGACAAGCTGCGCTTTGCCGCGCTCGAGGAGCCGGGGCTCCTGAAGGACGATCCCGACCTTGAAATCCGCATTACAGCGGATGCCGGCGCCGGCACGCTGTCGGTATCCGACAACGGCATCGGCATGACCCGGGACGAACTCGTGCAGAACCTCGGGACGATCGCGCGCTCGGGCACGGCCGAGTTCCTGCAGCAGATGACCGGCGATGCCAAGAAAGACGCGCGGCTGATCGGCCAGTTCGGTGTCGGCTTCTACTCTGCCTTCATCGTCGCCGACCGGGTCGAAGTGCTGTCGCGCAAGGCTGGTTGCGCGGCAAGTGACGCGGTGCACTGGGAGTCGGACGGGCAGGGCGAATTCACTGTGGCGTCGGCCGAGCGCAAGTCGCGCGGCACGACCGTAACGCTGCACCTGAAGAAGGACGAGAAGGAGTTTCTCGAGACGTTGAGACTCGAGAGCCTGATTCGCAAGTATTCCGACCACATCGCGTTCCCGGTCAGGCTGGAAGGTACGGGCGACGACGAGACGCTGCGCACCGTCAATTCGGCCACCGCGCTCTGGACGCGCCCACGCAGCGAGGTGAAAGACGAGGAATACGTCGAGTTCTACAAGCACCTGTCGCACGATTTCGCCGACCCGCTGACCTGGAGTCACAACCGGGTCGAGGGCAAGCGCGAGTACACGAGCCTGCTGTACATACCGTCGGTCGCGCCTTTCGATCTCTGGAATCGCGACAAGCCACGCGGCCTGAAACTGTACGTGCAGCGCGTGTTCATCATGGACGACGCCGAGCAGTTCCTGCCGCTGTACCTGCGCTTCGTCAGGGGCGTCGTCGATTCCGCCGATCTGCCGCTCAACGTCTCCCGCGAGCTTCTGCAGCGGACGCCCGGCCTCGATACGATGCGGAGCGCGCTGACGAAACGCGTGCTGGACCTGCTGCTAAAGCTCTCGAAGGACGACGCTGAAAAGTACCGGACGTTCTGGCAGGAGTTCGGCCACACGCTGAAGGAAGGCGTGGTCGAGGACAAACAGAACACGGACAAACTGCTGAAGCTATTGCGCTTCGCCAGCACCCACGCCGACTCCGCGAACCAGGACCAGTCGCTCGACGACTACCTGTCGCGGGCGAAGGAAGGACAGGACAAAATCTACTACCTGCTGGCCGACAACTACGAAACCGCAAAGTCCAGCCCGCATCTCGAGATGCTGCGGGACAAGGGCCTCGAAGTGCTGCTGCTCTACGACCGCATCGATCCGTGGATGGTGGATCACCTGCCGGAGTACGAAGGCAAGGCTTTCCAGGACGTCGGCCGAGGCCAGCTCGAACTGCCCGACGGCGACGGCGAGATGACGCGCGATGCGCTGAACGAGGAACACAAGCCGCTGCTGAAGAAACTTCGCAAGACGCTGAAAGCGCGCGTCGAGACCGTCAATGCCTCGCAGCGGCTGACGGACTCGGCAGCGTGCGTCGTTACCGGCGAGCAGGACCTGACGCCACAGCTCAGGCGCATGCTGGAAGCGAGCGGACAGTCGCTGCCGGAGTCGCAGCCGATACTCGAAGTCAACATGGCGCACCCGCTGCTGAAGCGGCTGTCGGCCGAGACCGATGAAGAGCGATTCACGGCGTTGTCCGAGATCGTTCTCGACCACGCACTGCTCGCGGAGGGCGCGGAACTTGCAAACCCCGCAGACTACGTGCGGCGCATGAATCGCCTGTTGCTCGAGATGGAAGACGCCGCGGACGGCTGAGGACAAGTCCTGCAGGCGGCGCTCAGACCGGACGCGTACCGCTGCGCATGTGCGGCACGACCAGCGCTCGCTCGAGCGCGCCGAACAGCAGTTCCGTCACGATCGCCAGCCCGGCTGCGGGAATCGCGCCCTGCAGGATCAGCCGCGTATCGTTCAACGCGAGCCCGGTCACGATCGGGTCGCCCAGCCCGCCGGCGCCGATAAACGCCGCCAGCGTCGCGGTGCCGATGCTGATGACGGCCGCGGTTCGTATACCGGCAATGACGTGCGGCATCGCGAGCGGCATCAGCACGTAGCGGAGTTCCTGGCCGCGCGTCATCGCCATCGCAGCGGCCAGCTGTCGGAACGCCGGCGGGATCGCCAGCATTGCGGTGATCGTGCTGCGGGCGATCGGCAGCAGCGAGTACAGGAACAGCGCGATGATCGCAGGTGCCTGGCCGATACCGACCAGCGGAATCAGCAGTGCGAGCAATGCAATCGACGGCACCGTCTGCATCAGCCAGGTGCCCAAC
>CALKYK010000378.1 GCA_938003715.1 uncultured Gammaproteobacteria bacterium | reverse complement strand
AGCGTGTTGAGCTTTCTCTAGGTCTTTCGCTTTGAGGTCATGCGTGTGCTGCAAGGGACGTTGTACGGAAAGAACACGATCGGCGTTGCCATCAACGTGATCACCGTCTCGCCGGGCGACACATTCGAGGGAGAACTCGAGCTGACGCTCGGCAGCCACGACCGCACGGATTTGCGCGGCTACGTCAATGTGCCAATTGCAGACAGAATTTACGGACGCTGGTCATTCGGCCTGTTCCGGCGAGACGGTCACATGCGCCGCCTTCTTTCGGGCGATCATATGGGTAACCAGGACAAGGTTGCCGGTCGCATGGCCCTGCGCTGGTCGCCGACGGAGCGCTTCGATGGCGTATTGTCCGTCGACTTCTCGACGAGTGACGAGCAAAGCACGGCCGCGAAGCTGCTGAGTACAGATGCACGCGTTCCTACGAGCCCGTACTCGATCGGCGACGGGCCAACGATTTTTGCAGGTCAGGCATACAACGAGCTGATCGGCGCCGACGCGCCGGGCGCATCGGTCGCGTTCCCGTTCCTGCCGCCTCTGCCCGGATCCGCGATTCCGTACGACCGCCGTTGGTTGACGGAGTCTCTGCTGACGACGAATGCGACCGGCCCGAATTATTCCCGGCACGACATCCTCGGCGCCACCGCGACGCTCGCGTGGGACGGTGAGCACGTCGATATCAAGTCGATCAGCGCCTACCGGACCACCGAAGCGGAGTTCGGCCGGGATCCTGACGGCTCACCGCTGGTCATCGGAGAAACCGAAGTCTGGTTCGACCACCGCCAGCTGAGTCAGGAATTCCAGCTGTCCGGCGCTGCGTTCGAACAGCGCCTCGACTGGGTCGGAGGTCTGTACTACCTCGACGAGCGCGGCCGGCAGCGTGACCTCGTGCCGTTTGCCGACGAGACGTTTCGCATTTACGCAGCGTCCGGCTCGCCGCTGCCGAATTTCCTGCTTGCCGACGGCCCCGACTCCCTGAACAGGATCGAAAGTGTCGCGCTGTACGGCGAGATATCGATTCTCGTTGCCGACGAACTCGAGCTGACGGCCGGCATTCGACGCACGATCGAGCAGCGGGAAACCGTCGCCAATTCGACGCAGGGCGGCGTCCCGTCGGTTCTCAACCCGCGGGCAACGATGGACGTCCATGACACGTCCGGCCGCCTGATACTGAGTTACCGGCCTGCCGAGGCACTGACGACGTACCTGAGTTTTGCCAACGGGTTCAAGAGCGGCGGGTTCAATCACCGATTCGCGATCCCGCCGCCGCCTTTCGTCCCGCTCGATGCGCCGACCCGTTTCGCGCCGGAACGGGTCGATACGCTCGAACTGGGCGTCAAGACAGTCGCTGTCGGCGGCAAGGTTCGTTTGAGCGCCGCCGCCTTTCGCTCCGAGTACCGTGATGTCCAGGTTCTGGTTTTCGATCTCGGCGTGCCGCGCACGATCAATGCGGCTGCAGCGAGAATCGATGGCCTGGAACTCGAGATGACCGTCGCGGCAAGCGAACGGCAGCGTTTCGACGTCGCCTATGGCTACCTCGATGCGCGCTACACGCGCCTCGACGAAGATATTCCGGGCGCCTTCGGCAACCCGATCTCTATCGTCCCCCTGACGCTCGCCAGCCGGTTCGTCAACAGCCCGCGCAACTCGCTGGCGTTGGGTTCGCTCACGAACTTCACACTACACGATGCAGACCTCAGGCTCCGCATCGATGCGCGGTTCCGCAGCGAGATCGCCAACGATGCGGTCAACACCCCCGAGCTGATCCAGGACGACCTGTGGCTGGTCAACGCGAGTCTGGACTGGATGCCGGCAGGCTGCTCCTGCGAGCTGTCGGTGTTCGGCGAGAACCTCACGGACGAGCGCTATTTCCTGAGCGGCGCCGCGGATTCGCCGGGGTCCGGCACTGCCGAGGTGATCATGGCAAGGCCGAGGGAATGGGGTATTCGAATCAGTCGTCACTTCGACTGAGCGTGGCGAGCACGAGTTCTGATGCGCCGTAGTCGTAGCGATCCCAGAGTATCGTGTCATCCGGCAACACCTGGAAACGCCCTGCAAGCGGGTGCACCGGTCCGTAGTCGAAAACGTGCCTGGCATTTTCACCATCGCGGCCGACAACCCACAGCGCCAGCGTGTCCGGTTCAGCGGTACGCCGCGTGAAAAATACTCGCGTTTCGTCGGCGGACCACTGCGCGTAGTGTCCCAGCGGGGTGCCGGACTGCGGTGCTTCGATTTCGATTTCGCCGTCGAAGACCGACCGGCACTCGTCGCCGTTCGCCGGGCAGAGCAGCACCCGGTTCGGCGCGGTACCGAGCAGGTAGTCTCCCGCTTTCGACCAGCTCGGTGCGAACTGGATGCCCGGCGGCAGCGTACGTTCGTCGCCATTTCGCAGGTTACGAATGATCAATCGGCGTTGCCGCGATTCGGGATCGATGCGAATGAACGCGGCGCGTTCGCCCGTTGGATCCGGTTCGAGATCGGGATTGAGGTCCCAGCTGAACTCGGGAAATACGTCTTCGAAAGCGCCGCCCGCAACGGTAATTCTGCGCAGCGAAGTCGGCGGCAGGTTCTGGTAGTAAAAAATGGTCCGGCCGTCGGCGGACCAGCGTGGGAAGACGTTTGCCTCGTTCGCGCGGTACTCGGTGATCTGCTCAACCGATGCGCCGTCGACAGACATCAACATGACCTGTTCACGCGGTTCGATCTCGGCAAAGTACGCGATCATCCGGCCGTCGGGTGAGATCCGCGGAAACGCGATCAGGCGCCGGCTACGATGCAGGATCCGTTCTTCGAGCGTTGCCGGATGCGAAATGACGAAAGAGGACTCCACACGGGTCGTCGTATACAGCAAGCGGCTGCCGTCTGTCCCAATCGTCGGCCAGCTGTCTTCGCCCAGGCCCGCCGTCAAAGGTTCCGGCTCGCCGCCGGAGGCGGGCATACTCCACAACGTCAACGTACCTCCGCGCCTGGACGGGAAAACGATGTGCGTACCGTCGGCCGTCCACGCCGGCTTGCCGCCCCAGTGCAGGTCGAAGGTCAGTTGACGCGCCTCTCCGCCGGAAGTCGTCACGATCCAGTAATCCCCCAGCGGTCCGACCTGCTGATGAAAGAACACGATCTCCCGGCCGTCAGGAGACGGGCTGGGGCGGGCCCGAACGAACAGCCGGTCGCCGGAAGGTACTCCGGAGACAGTGCGCTGCGCCGAGCCGTCGACATTCGCGATGCGGATTTCGCTGTCGAATTCATAAACGATGCTGGCACCGTCGGAGGAAACGGAAGGGCTTGTGCCGTCCTCGATCACCAGCCGAGGCTTCAACGTACCCATCGGGTCGACCGACCAGATACCGCCCTGCCCGGACTCGTAAACGATCCGGTCGTCGAGGGGCGACCAGCCCGGGTAAGTCGCTCCGAAAGGGTCGTTGGTGAGCTGACGCGGCTCTCCTCGCTCGAGATTGACCACAAAAACCTGCGGCAGGGCGGAGACGGTAGCGACGAAGGCCGCGCGGATTCCGTCCGGTGCAAAGGTCGGCTGTGCCTGTCCGCCCGATGTGCCGCCGACGAGTTCGCTGCCGACGATGCGCAACGTCGCAGGCTCGGCAGTCGAATCCTCGCGATTGAAAAACTGCTGCACCAGGAGCGTTACGGTTATCGCTGCAACGATGACGGCCAGGACGCCGAGCATCGACCGTCGGGGAGTTTCTGTCGTCGGTCCGGCGGTGGACGCGTGCGCACCACTGGCGAGCGTCCCGGCGTCCTTGCCATGGCGCGCGATTGCCGTTTCCAGAGGCGTAGAATCCGCCGATTCAAGTACCTCCGCGACAAACTGGTAGCCGCGACCCGGCACTGTGGCGATGTATTGATGCTCCTGCGGACGTTCGCCCAGCGCGCGGCGCAGCGCGGAAATTGCCTGTGTCAGGTTGTTTTCTTCAACGACGACGTTTCGCCAGACCGCATCGAGCAGGGCGCTTTTGTCGATTACCTCGCCCCGGTGCTCGATGAGGTAGACAAGAAGATCATAGGTTCTTGGCGTAAGCGAGACCGGCGTGCCGTCCGCTGCGGAAACAAGCAGTCGCCTGCGCGTATCGACATTGAACGCGCCGAAACGATAGACGACATGCTCCTTGCTGCTCACACCGGCGCACTGTCAGGTGGACCAATGACTTTTTTATAGTACTCCACGGCAGACGTATTGCCAGCGCTTAGTATTGCAGCAGTCGGCAATACAATCACAAGGCGCGGCATGCCGGACCGCATCGATATCGAACGTGATAATGTTTCGATATGCCGAACTATTTTGCACGCTACCACCGCCAGATGCTGCTGCCCGGGTTTGGCGAGGCCGGGCAACAGCGGCTGCGCGAGTCGACGGTACTGATGCTCGGCTGCGGCGCGCTCGGCAGCGTCGCCGCCGACATGCTCGCGCGCGCCGGCGTCGGCCATCTCGTCATCGTCGACCGCGACTTCGTCGAGCTGACGAACCTCCAGCGGCAGGTGCTGTTCGACGAGCGCGACGTCGCGGATTCGTTGCCGAAAGCCGAGGCGGCGAAGCGCAAGCTCGCGTCGATCAATTCCGATGTGCAGGTGACTGCCATCGTCGACGACATCAATCACACGAATATCGAACGCTTTGCAGACGGCGTCGACGCGCTGGTCGACGGCCTCGACAATTTCGAGACGCGCTACCTCGCCAACGACGTCGCGGTGAAGCATGCCCTGCCCTACGTATACGGGGCCGCGGTCGGCACCACGGGCATGGGTTTCACGATCCTGCCGCACGGCGACGGCAGCGCACCGTGGGAGAATACCCCCAACGGCAATCACGCCACGCCCTGCTTCCGCTGCCTGTTCGAGGAGGCGCCGCCGCCGGGCACGAGCCCGACCTGTGACACGGTAGGCGTTTTGAACGCTGTCGTCGGCATCGTCGCCAACTTCGAAGTGACGGAAACGCTGAAAGTGCTGACCGGAAATTACGTGCGGATCAGTCGCTCGCTCCTGAACCTCGACCTGTGGGGCAACGAGGTGATGCAGCTCAGGGTGGACAACGCCTACGAGAAAGGCGATTGCCCGGCGTGCAAACACCGGCGCTTCGATTACCTGGACGGTAAAGCGGGTTCCAGCGCGACCTCGCTGTGCGGGCGCGATGCCGTGCAGCTGCGGCACCGGCAAAAGGCCGACGACATCGACCTCGAGGCACTCGCCGGGCGGTTGCGCAAACACGGCGACGTGGGCGTCAATGCGTTCATGCTGCGCGCGCATATAACTGAGGGTGATAAGGATTTCGAATTGACCCTGTTCGCCGACGGGCGCGCGATCGTCAAGGGCACGACGGAGGCAGACGTCGCCCGGGGAATCTACGCGAAATACGTGGGGGGCTAGACTTATTCGGTACGCGGCCCACCATGGGGGAACCTGCAGACCGGACTCAACAAAAATAAGGAGAGCGCCGTGACCGCCATCCGAATTCTCGTCGGCACCCGCAAAG
>CALKYK010000377.1 GCA_938003715.1 uncultured Gammaproteobacteria bacterium | reverse complement strand
TGCTGATCGGCCCCTGCATCCTGATCCTGGACGAGGCCACCTCGTCGGTCGACACCGAGACCGAGGGCGAGATCCAGCGCGCGCTGGACAACCTGGTGCAGGGCCGCACGACGATCGCCATCGCGCACCGGCTGTCCACGCTGCGCCGCGCCGACCGGCTGGTGGTGATGGACCGCGGCCGCATCGTCGAGCTGGGCACGCACGACGAGCTGCTGGCGCGCCAAGGCGCGTACTGGCGGCTGTACGAGGCGCAGGCGCGCCAGGTCGACGAAGGCGACGACGCACGCGACGCGCGGGTGCTGCCGCCGGCGCCGCCGCACCTGCACGCCGCGGGCGCGGACTGAGGCCGGCGATGCGCACCCCGGTCGACTTCACGCTCGAGACCGACGGCCACGGCCGCCTGGTGCTGGTGACCGCCGACGGCCAGCGCCATGCCGGCGCCGTGCCGGTGCGCGCGTTCCCGCTGGCCGACCCCGACGGGCCGCTGTCGATCGTCGGCGCCGACGGCCGCGAACTGGCCTGGGTGGAGGACCCGGCGGCGCAGCTGCTGCCGGAAGCCAGGGCCCTGGTCGACGAGGCGCTGGCCACGCGCGGCTTCACGCCCCTGATCACGCAGATCGTCGCCGTCGGCAGCTTCACCACGCCCAGCACCTGGCAGGTGGAGACCGACCGCGGGCCGGCGACGCTGGTGCTGCGCGGCGAGGAGGACATCCGCCGCCTCGGCGGCGGCGCGCTGCTGGTGACCGACACACACGGCATGCCGTGGCGCATCGCCGACCGCTTCGGGCTGGACAAGCGCTCGCGGCGGCTGCTGGAGCGCTTCCTCTAGGGCGCTGGCGTCAGGCTGCCGCCAGCGCCCGCACCCGCGCCACGGCGGCGTCGTGCAGCACCGCACCACGGCGCGCCAGCGCGTCCAGCATCGCCAGCGCCGCCGCCGGTGTGTGCAGGTAGCCCGGCACCAGCGCCGGCAGCTCGTCGGCCAGCGCCGGCTGGCGCGCCTCCAGCCGCCGTTCGGCGCTGAAGGGATCCCCGCCGGTGGCGTGCGCGCGCAGCGCATCGAGCTCGATCAGGCGGTCCAGCGCATGGCCTTGCACCATGCGCGCCGCCGCCAGCCGCTGACTGTGCCGAGCAGGCCGGCGAACAGGTGACCGGCGCGAAGTTGTCCGCGGTCGGCGTACGTCGATCCGGACAGGATCAGCATCGCGATGTTCTCGGCATGCTTCATCACAAAATGCTGCGCGATATACGAGCCCATGCTGTGGCCGAATAGTATGGTCGGCAGGCCGTTCGATCGGGCACGTATCTCCCGTTGCACGGATTCCACGTCGGCCAGCACCGTGTCCCAGCCGCCGCTGTCCGCAAAGTGTCCGTATGTCGCCGAGTCGCTGCCCGTTCCATGGCCGCGGTGATCGTGCGCGACGACGGCCAGCCCCGCTTCGGTTGCAGCGGCGGCAAAGCGCTCGTAGCGGTCCGAATGCTCACCGAGACCGTGCAGCAGGTGCACGACCGCCCGCGGACCGGCGGCCGGCAGCCAGCAGCGGACGTCGATGCGTTTGCCGTCCCAGGCTTCGATGTTTTTCGGAAACTGCATGTTCGACCGCCGGTTGTCTCGTCAGCGCAGCCTGCCGATGCCGGCCTTGGCTTCGCTGATCCAGCGCTTCTGCGCCTTGCGGAAATGTCGCGGCGCGAGCTCGGCGCCGTTGACGATCTCCTCGAACTGCTCCAGTGCTTCAGCTTTGTCGCCGAGTTTTTCGAGGAACTGCCCGTAGCGCAGCCGCGCTTCGGCGCCGGCGAAATACGCGCTGACGGCGTCGTACTCGACGCGCGCCTTTTCGTCGTCGCCGCACTGCTCGAGTGTGCGGGCATACAGCAGGTGGCCCTCGGGCGAGCGATAGTCCGGGTTGTGTTCGATCAGGCGCTCGAGCGTGCTTCGCGCGTCGTCGAACTGCGCGTTGCCGAACTGCGCGGTTGCCAGACCCAGCAGCAGGTCGGGGTCGTGTTCATAGAGACCGGTGAGTGCGTTCTCGTAGTGCTCGATCGCCTCGGCGTATCGTTCGCTTTCGACCAGCTCGCCGGCCACACGCCGCGCGGCGTCCACGCTGCCGGACAGCTTCAGTTCCTTCTCGTGGCGGCGCAGGTCCGCATCCGGATTCAGCGTTTTTTTGACGCGCTTCATCGCCCGGCGCGCCCGGTAGTCGCTGGACAGCTCCGGCAACAGCTCGGCAATGAAATACGCGAGCCCGCCGATGCCTGGCGCGATCAGGAGTATCAGCACCCAGTACATGGGCCGGCCGGTGCGCAGGACGTGCACGATCAGCGCGATCTGCACCAGCACCGCCAGAACGAGCAGGGGCATCAGGCTGATCCCTGCGCTGCGTCCGCGGCGCCGAGCGAGCGAAATCCGATCAGCGCGAGCAGCAGGAGCTTGCACAACTCCAGCGTCGAATAAATTGCATGCGCATAAGAAGGCGGCGGTTCGATGCCGGCGATAACAAGATCGGTCCGGTCGGACAGTTCGGGCAGCAGCCAGGTCGACTGTGCCAGCACGATCAGCGCCAGCGCCGACACGACCGCCCACCATTGCCGCGCTCTGCCGGAAACCCGCACCACGACCAGCAGCAGGACGAGCGCTACCAGCTCGGCCTTGTTCAGCGCGCCGAAAATGACGCGCGCGACGTCGAGGGCGACCGGGCGGGTGAGCGACTCCACGCCGAAGCGCACCGGCGTCGCAAGCAGCGAGATGCCCGCCGTCAGACCGAACCAGTTAAACGCAATCCAGGCCGGATTTCCCGCTGCTGACTTAACGCGATTCCGCCACTGGCTCATAACCTCGTTCCCCGCTTGTATTCCCCGGAATGCGGCGGCAAGCTTCGTTTCCCGATTCGCTCCACGCGACGATATGGCTTCGACTCCCGAATCTCAACTTGCATCCGCCGTGCTGATGATCCGGCCGGTCCGCTTCCAGCAAAACCCGCTGACGGCCCGGTCGAATGCATTCATGGAGGACATCGACGATTCGCCCGAACGTCAGCAGGCCGATGCGGCGCGCGAGTTCGAAGGACTGGTCGCTGAACTGGAGCGCAACGACATCACCGTGATCGTCTTCGACGACACGCCGGAGCCGCACACGCCGGACGCGATATTCCCGAACAACTGGGTCACGTTCCACGCCGACGGTACGGTGGTGCTGTATCCGATGGAGGCGCCGAACCGCCGCACCGAGCGCCGCGCCGACATCATCGATGTGCTGGCGAAGGATCACGGGTTTCACGTTCGCGAGATCATCGATCTTTCGCATCACGAGCAAAACGGCCACTTCCTCGAGGGCACGGGCAGCCTGGTGCTCGACCGCATCAATCACGTCGCGTACGCGTGCCTGTCGACGCGAACGCATCTCGACCCGCTCGGCGATCTCGCGCAGCGGCTGGACTACGACGTCGTCGCGTTCGACGCCGTCGACCGCAACGACGTGCCGATCTATCACACCAACGTGCTGATGAACCTGTCGGAAGACTTCGCCGTGATCTGCGAGGAATCGATCCGGCGAGACGAGCAGCGCGATGCCGTGCGGCGCCGGCTTGCCGACACCGGGCACGACATCGTGCCGCTCACCTACGCACAGCTCGAGGCGTTCGCCGGCAACATGCTCGAGCTGCGCTCGAACGGCGGCCAGCGCATCATCGTCATGTCGCAGCAGGCGCGGCAATCGCTGGACGACGAACAGGTACGCGCGATCGAGGGGCGGGCGAGAATCGTCAGCGCCCCGATCGACAAGATCGAGAGCTCGGCGGGCGGCAGCGTGCGTTGCATGCTCGCGGAGATTCACCTGCCCAGAACCGGAGCGAGCTGATCGCCCGGCCAACCGCAATCAACGACGAGCCGAGTAACAGAGCAGACGGAGATCAGGGATGAGCAATGCCCAGGACCGGATACTGATGTGTCCGCCCGACCATTTCACG
>CALKYK010000376.1 GCA_938003715.1 uncultured Gammaproteobacteria bacterium | reverse complement strand
TTGGTCGGCATCACGCCCTGCGTGGCGACCGACACCGGCGGCACATCGGAAATCGGTGCCTCGTCGTCGACGACCGGCACGAGCGGCACGTTGAGCACCGCGATCACGACCGCGGCCGCAAGGCCGGCGCCGGTGAACCATTTCCCCGTGGCGCCGAACGGCGAAGCTATCAGCCCCTCCGCTCGCGCCTGCGCCTCGATGCGCGCCCACACGACGCGCGGCGGCGGCGTTTCGGGCAGCGCATTCAGCGCATCTGCCAGGAGGTCGCGTTCGGCAACGCTCAATCCGCACTGCATGTCGCTGTCTCCCTGTTCACGTTCGTTACTCTCTTGCATGCTCTTCGTCTCTGTACTCGCGGTATCAGCAGCTGCCGAGCACCGGGCCCGTCACTGCACCTTCGCGGTCTTTCTGCTGCAGCGCGTCGTCGAGCATCGGCCGGAGCCGCTGGTACGCGCGCGACAGCTGCGATTTGGAAAAACTTTCGGATTTACCCATCAGGTCTGCGATTTCCCGATGCGTGAATCCCTCGACATCGTGCAGCCACACGACCGCACGCCCGACCGCCGGCAGGTTCGCCAGCGCGGCGTCGAGATCGAGCGCCTGCTCGTGGCGCTCGGCGCCGGCGCTCGCCGGCGCCTGCTCCCAGGCCTCGTCCAGGGTCTGCCCGCGGCTGACCCACGCAGAGCGCAGGAACATCAGCGCCTTCGAGATCGCGACCCGGCGTATCCAGGCCCCGAGCGGCGCATCGCCGCGGAAACCGCCGATGCTGCGCATGATCTCGATGAACGTATCCTGGGTCAGGTCTTCCGCGTGCGCCGGTACCCGGGTGAAGCGCAGGCAGATCGAATACACCGGCCCGGCATACGCCCGGTAGATGATCTCGTGCGCTTTCGCCTCGCCGCGCGCAGCACGGCGCACGATCGCCGGATCGATCTCGATGTCTGCAAACTTGCTCATGTACTACAGGTCAGGATGCACGGTGTCGCCAAAGCGTCGCAGCGGCCTGTGAAGTATAGGTTGGTAGCATTCGGCATCGAATCGTATACTGCGGGCCCGCTGCCGGGGTGGCGGAACTGGTAGACGCGCCGGACTCAAAATCCGGTTTCCGAAAGGAAGTGCGAGTTCGATTCTCGCTCCCGGCACCATTGCCCGATCCCGAATTCCCGAAATGCCCATGAAATACTGCTCTGACTGTGGCGCCGAGGTCGTGCGCCGGATTCCCGACGGCGACACGAAGGAACGCGCGGTCTGCGACGCCTGCGGCAGAATCCATTACCGCAACCCGCTGATCGTTGTCGGCTGCGTCCCCGAACGCGACGGCAAGATCCTGCTGTGCAGGCGCGCCATCGAGCCCCGCTCCGGGTTCTGGACGGTGCCGGCAGGCTTCATGGAGCTCGGCGAAACGATTGCCCAGGGCGCCGCGCGCGAAACCCGCGAGGAAGCCTGTGCCGAGGTCGAGATCGGGCACCTGTTCGCCTCCGTCGACGTCGTCGAGGCCGGGCAGCTGCACCTGTTCTTTACCGCGAAACTTTTGGGCGACTTCGCACCCGGCGACGAGTCACTTGAAGTGCGGATGTTTACCGAGCAGGAGGTTCCCTGGGACGATATCGCTTTTCGCAGCGGCCGCTTCGCGCTGGAGAAATACTTCGCCGACGCCGGGCAGAACCGCGGCGTGCACATTCACGAGATTACCTACCGGACCGGCAGGAACTAGCAGCGTGTTGAAAAAGCCTCATGTGGCGCGATACGGCGTCAAGCGCGGCAGTGAAAGCCTCATGTACTGGCGCGTACACTGCGGTTTCCCGGCCGCCCTTTCCTTGTCTCGCACTCACCTGTGACTGTTTCAACAGGCTGCTAAGGCTAGCGGTTTAGCAGGCTGTCAGGGCTAGCGGGTCTGAGGGGCGCCCGAAAGCGTCGACTCGATCGCCTCGGCGAGCTGCTTAGGCGGCAAATAGCCGCTGAACAGCGTGCCGTCCTCGAGCACGATGGCTGGCGTTCCCCGCAGCCCGACGTCCTGGCCGGTCGTGTAGTGGGAACTGATCATGGACGAATCGCAGTCGCGGCTCTCGAAGTCGCGATCGAGCTTTGCGAGCGTCAGCGCCTCGTTGCGATCGTTTGCGCACCAGACGCGCTCCGCCTTGCCCCAGGAATCCGACGCGGGTCCGTTGCGCGGGTAGAGGAAATAACGAATCTCGATGCCTTCGGCAAGATACTCGTCGATCTGCGCGTGCAGGCGCCGGCAGAACGTGCAGTCGATATCCGTGAAAACTGAAACGCTGTGGCGGACGTTCTCGGGCGAAAAAACGATCAGCTGCTGCTCGCCGAATTCCTTCATCATCACGACGCGCGCGTCGTTGCGGTCTTCCTCGGTCAGGTTGACCTGTTGCTCGAGGTCGATCAGGTCGCCCTGCAGGAGGTAACGCCCGTCGGCCGAGATGTAGGCGATGATCGCGCCCTTGCGAACCGTGTACCAGCCGTCGATGCGGCTCGGGGATATGTCCTGGGGATCGATGCCCGAAAACAGGCCGGCGACCGTCTCGCGCACGTGCGCGAGTTCGTCTTCGGCTTCGTCGGCAAAGGCCGGCGCGCCGAGCGAAAACCCGGCGGTCAGTGCCAATACAGTAAGAATCCTGGTCATCGATAGGTCCTGTCAGTGCGCGCCCGAGCACCGTTCATGGCGCATTCGACGCCGTACGGGCGGCCGGGTTCCCGGCGTGGGCTGCGCGATTGTAGCAAAGGAGACCGGCGGGGCCCCGGCATTGTTACGGCCCGTGCACCCGCGCGCCGGTTAGCCGCGCGGATGGTGCTGGCCGTGCAGGTCCTTCAGGCGTTCGCGCGCGACGTGGGTGTAGATCTGCGTCGTCGACAGGTCGCTGTGACCTAACAGGAGCTGCACGACGCGCAGATCGGCGCCGCGGTTCAGGAGGTGCGTTGCGAACGCGTGGCGCAGGCTGTGGGGCGACAGTTTCTTGTCGATTCCCGCTTTCTGTGCGTAGCGCTTGATGATGTGCCAGAACGCCTGGCGCGTCATGCGATCGCCGCGGCGGGTCGGGAACAGGTAGTCGGTCTGACGCTCCAGCAGGATTTCCATCCGCGGCCCTTCGATGAAGTCGCGCAGCCAGCGCTGCGCCTCGTCGCCGAGCGGAATCAGGCGCTCGCGATCGCCTTTGCCGACGATGCGCAGAACGCCCTGGTTGAAGTTGATCTGCGACTGCTTCAGGTTGATCAGCTCCGATACGCGCAGGCCGGTCGCGTACAGGAGTTCGAGCATGGCACGGTCGCGATGGCCGAGCGGCTCGTCGGTGTTCGGCGCCTGCAAAAGCGCATCCACCTCGTCCTCGGTCAGCGTTTTCGGCAGCGAGCGGCCGATGCGCGGCATCTCGATGTCGGCGGTC
>CALKYK010000375.1 GCA_938003715.1 uncultured Gammaproteobacteria bacterium | reverse complement strand
GTCGACGCCGCACTGGCCGGCCGTGGCCGCGCGCCTCGAGGGTCCCCACCCGGACCGGAGCCCGGCGGCCATCAAGTCGGCACTGATGACGACGGCTTACCAGGGCGTGACGCTCGACGACGGCACGACGGAGGCGACGCCGTTCCATTTCGGCAGCGGCCACATCGATCCGAACGAGGCCAACGATCCGGGTCTCGTCTACGACCTGACGAACGACGACTACGACGCGTTTTTCTGTGGCGTGGCTTCCCCTGGCGTGCCGCAGTCGCGATGCGACGAACTCGAAGCGGCCGGCGTGTCGTTCGATGCCTCAGACATGAACCAGCCGAACATCTCGCTCGCGACGCTGACCAGCACGCGCACGGTCACGCGCCGGGTCACGAGCGTCGCCGACACCTCCGCGTCCTACGTCGCCGAAATCGAGGCACCGGCCGGCATCGACGTGCAGGTGTCACCGTCGACGCTGACGGTGGCGCCGGGCGAGACGGTCAGCTACGACGTGACGATCAGCTACGTGAGCGGGCCGCTCGACATCTACCGCTTCGGCAGCCTGACCTGGGTCAGCAACGATCACCGCGTGCGCAGCGTCCTTTCAGTGCGGCCGCTGGCCATTGCGGCGCCGCGGGAAATCATCTCCTTCGGCGGCAGCGGCAGCGCCACGTTCCCGGTCGACTTCGGCTATACCGGCAGCTACTCGCCAGGCGTTCACGGGCTGAGGCTGCCGCTGGTCATCGACGGTTTCGTCGACGACGACCCGGACAAGACGTTCACGTTCCGCACCAACAACGGCGTCACCGCGCACCTGGTCGACGTGCCCGACAACCAGCTGTTCCTGCGCTTCTCGACTTTCGACGAGCTGACCGACGGCGAGGACGACCTGGACATGTACCTTTACTACTGTCCGGACGGCGTCACCTGCTCCAAGGTCGGGCAGAGCGGCGAACTGACGTCGCGCGAGCAAATCGATGTGCTGCTGCCGGGCGGGGGCACCTACGTCGTCTTCATCCACGGCTTTGCCACGGACAACGTCGCGGGCGGTCCCGGTGCGTTCTACACGCTGCTCGGCTGGTCCTTCGGCATCGTCGACAACCAGGGCAACATGAGCGCGACCGGCCCGGCTTTCGTCAATGCCGGTACGACGGACGACGTGACGGTCACCTGGACCGGCCTCGCCCCGGATACGATCTACCTGGGCGGCATTTCGCACAACACCCCGAGCGGCCTGTCGGCCGTGACGCTGATCAGCATCGGCAACTAGAAGCCTGCAGAAAAAGTCTCAGGCGAGAGTGAGACTTTTTCAACGTGCTGCTAGTCGGTACCGAACAACCAGCGCAACCCACCGCGAAACGAGGCCGGCGGCGCGGACATGTGACTGTGTCCCTCGAGGTCGACGGTTGCGAGCTGCCAGGGTTTTTCATCCACGGTATTCCAGTGCCGCATCCACGCGAGCGCCGGTTCGCGGAAGCGCGGATCGTCGCCGGTGGCGCTCGCGACGTACAGCCGCGATCCGGACGGCGCGTCGGCCGGCGGCCGGGTGTCGAGGAAGAAGTCGACGTTGCGGTGCAGCGCGGGATTGCTCGCGATGTGTCCCCAGAACAGGCCGGGCATCGTCTGCGCGGTGTACAGCACGAACTGCCCGCCGATGGACTGGCCGAAAATGATGCGCCGTTCGCTGTCGGCCCGGTAAGTCGACTCGACGAGCGGCAGCAGCTCGCGGTCAAGGAACGCCTGGAATCGTGGCGCCCCACCCCAGTATTCGCGCTCGTCGGACGGTGCCGTGTAGTCGGTGCCGCGATAATTGCCGCCTGCGAAGTCATCGCCGTCATAGGCGATGCCGACGATGATCATCTCGGGCACCTCCTCGCCGAACTCGAGGTAGCGGTAGTAGGAGGCGAATATCGGGTAGAGCGCACCGCCGTCGAGTACGTACAGCGCGGGATAACGCTCGGCAGCCTCCGCGTAGCCGGCCGGCACGCTCACATACACATGGAAGCCGCGACCGACGGCTTCGGACTCGACGTGGTGATAGCGGGTGTCGCCCAGGCCGTGCAGGTAGCGCAGATCGGCAAGCGCGACGTTTGTCAGGGTCAAGCCAAGCAAGATGATTGTTTTCTTCATGCCGGTCGCTCCATTGTCGTCATCCATTCGACCACGATGCCGGTCGCGGATTCCCTGTTCATGACACCAGGGCCTATACTCGGCAGCGCTTCGAAACGATTTCATCTCACATCCGGGGAATATCCGAACCGATGCCGGAATTACTGAGCGGGGTGTTGAGCCCTGTCGTCACGCCTTTCGACGAAGAACTGAATCCCGACGCGGATCGTCTCGCCGGGCAGTGCCGGTGGTTGCTGTCGCAAAACGTCGGCCTGGCCGTATTCGGCACCAACAGCGAGGCCAACTCGATGTCCGTCGGGGAAAAGACCGCGCTGCTCGATGCGCTGGCCGCAGCGCGGATCGATCCGGCGCGCATGATGCCCGGCACCGGCTGCTGTGCGCTGACCGATACCGTGGTGCTCACCCGGCATGCCGTGAAGCTCGGCTGCGCCGGCGTGCTGATGCTGCCGCCCTTTTATTACAAGGACGTGAGCGACGACGGCCTCTACGCAAGCGTCGCGGAAGTCATCGAGCGGGTCGGCGACCCGGCGTTGCGCGTCTATCTCTATCACA
>CALKYK010000374.1 GCA_938003715.1 uncultured Gammaproteobacteria bacterium | reverse complement strand
CTTCATCGCGGGCGAGACCGGCGTGGGCCTGTCCCAGCGCATGCAGAGTTTCGTTCTCAATCCTGCGCAGAACCCGTACAACGTGCTAGAGCCGGGCAAACGCCCGCGCGCGACCCTGACGCCGGGCATGGCGCTGAAAGACGGCGAGCCCTTTCTTTCGTTTGCGGTGCAGGGCGGTGATGCCCAGGACCAGAACCTGCTGCAGTTCTTCCTGAACGTCGTCGAGTTCGGCATGCACGTGCAGGAAGCGGCCGAGGCGGACCACTTCCTGAGCTACCAGATGCAGGAGTCGTTCGGCGAACATCGCAAGGAGCCCGGCCGGCTCGCGGTCAACGCCTCGGTTTCCGAATACACCCGGAACCAGCTCGAGAAGATGGGATACCACGTCGAGGTCGGTGTATGGGGCAGCCCGGACCGGACCTCGGGTCCCATCAATGCGATCTATTTCGACCGTGAACACGGCACGATGCAGGGCGGTTCGAGCAATCACGGCGATGACTACGGCATCGCCTGGTAGTCGATGAGAATTACACCTTTAGTATTGCTGCTTGCCACGATCGTCGCGGCCGACGCTGCCGCGAACGAGCGCCCTCCGACGGCGAGGGAGCTCGGGCTCATGGTCGGCGCGCCGCCGCCGCCGGACCGACTCGTCACGATCGAGAATTTCCTCGCCCCCCCATACAATCGCTGGTCGCTGAACCACCTGCGCGAAGTCGTGCCGACGCGGGTCGTCCGTACCGGTGAGCGCGTATCACGACTGCGGTCGCGGCTCGTCGACCTGGAAGGGCTCGAAGTGCGGTTCCCGGACGGCACCGAGGTGACCGTTGGCGCCTGGCTCGAGTCCGCCTACACCGACGGCTTCATCGTCCTGCACGACGGCAATGTCGTGTTCGAGCGCTACTACAACGACCAGCTGCCGTCGCAACAGCACCTGATGTTCTCGGTGACGAAGTCATTCACCGGAACGATGATGCTGATGCTGATCGAGCGCGGACGCGTCGATGCGGACGCCACTGTCGCTCGCTACCTGCCCGAGCTTTCCGAAACGGCTTTCGGCGACGCGACGATCCAGCACATGCTCGACATGACGAACTCCATTCACTACGTCGAGGACTACTACAACCCCGACGCGCACATCACCGGGTTCCTTAACGCCATGCTGCCGGGCGGCGAGGGCCTGTATTCGAACCTGCAGACGCTGACCGAGCAGGACCCCGAATTCGCCCACGGCGAGGCATTTCACTACGTCACGCCCGTTCCGGAAGTGCTGGGCTGGATCATTCGCCGCGTAACCGGAAAGACGCTCGCCGCTGCGCTGCACGAAATGATCTGGTTGCCGATGGGCGCGGAGTACGACGGCTACTACTGGCTCGATTTCCACGGCGTCGAGATGGCCGGCGGCGGGCTTGCCATCACCTTGCGCGACGCTGCGCGATTCGGCCAGATGATCCTCGAGGACGGCGTCTACGGGGGCCGCCGCGTGATATCCAAGGCAATCGCGCAGCGTATCCGCAAGAAACGCAATTTCGACGAGTTCACGCGCAACTACAGCGACCCGTGGTACGGCGAGGTTGGCGATTCCTATCACGACCAGTGGTGGGGGTATAAAGGTGTCAACGCGGTCGCCGCGCTGGGCATCCACGGCCAGTTCATCTACATCAATTCCGATGCCGACGTTGTCATCGCCAAGCATTCGTCGGATCCCGATGCCGAAAGCGAGCGCGTCGACACCCAGACGGCGTTTGTCATGCACGCAATCGCGGACTATCTCGAGCGCCGCTGAGCATCCGGCGGACATCGACGACCCATATCAAGTACCTGAAATCTCTGGAGACATCATGTTACGAATCCTGACTGCCCTGGCCGCCGCGTTGCTCTTTGCGGCGTGTTCCGACGATGCGCCGCCGTCCGCGCCGGCTACAGGGAGCGCATCCGGCGCCGGGTCCGATGCCAAGACGGCAGAACCGGCGGAACCCCTGACCGGGCTGAAAGCGGAAGCGGCATCGATGGTCGACGACAACGCGAAGCTCACGCAGGAAATCGTCGACAGCCTGTTTTCGTTCGCGGAGCTCGGGTTCCAGGAATTCGAAACGCAGCGCTACCTGACCTCGATACTCGAAAGCAACGGCTTCGAGGTCGAACAGGGCGTGTCCGGCATTCCCAGTGCGTGGTGGGCAACCTGGGGCAGCGGCAAGCCGGTGATCGCGCTGGGCTCTGACGTCGACGGCATTCCCAAGTCGTCGCAGATGCCGGGCGTCGCCTACCGGCAGCCGATGATCGAGGGCGCACCGGGTCACGGCGAGGGTCACAATTCCGGCCAGGCCGTGAACATCACGGCGGCGCTCGCCGTAAAGGAAATCATGGAACGCGAAGGCATGTCGGGCACGATCGTGCTGTGGCCGGGCATCGCCGAGGAGCTGGTTGCGACGAAGGCCTGGTTCGCCCGCGACGGGCGCTTCAACGACGTCGACGCGGTGCTCTTCACGCACGTGTCCGACAACATGCAGGTGAGCTGGGGCCGGCCGACCGGCACCGGTCTCGTTTCAGTCGAGTACACGTTCGACGGCATTGCCGCGCACGGCGCCGGCGACCCATGGAAAGGCCGCAGTGCGCTCGACGCCGTCGAGCTGATGAACGTCGGCTGGAACTTCCGTCGCGAACACCTGCACCCGCTGCAGCGCTCGCACTACGTCGTCGTCGACGGCGGCGACCAGCCGAACGTCGTGCCGTCGAAAGCGACCGTGTGGTATTTCATTCGCGAGATCACGGCCGACGGCATTCGCGAAAACTTCGCCACGCTGCACCGCATGGCGGAAGGTGCCGCGATGATGACCGACACCACGTTTTCGCGGCGCATCGTCGGCGCGGCGTACCCGCGGCACTTCAACAAAGCGATCGCGCTTGCGATGGACGAGAACATTCGCTCGGTCGGATTGCCCGAATGGACCGAAGACGACCAGGCATTTGCGCGCGCGCTGCAGGAGCTGATGGGCGCCGAGGAGATCGTCGGCCTGGCGACCGAACTCAAAGGTATCCAGGAGCCGAAGGAGGAGCCCGAATCCGGCGGTTCCGACGACATCGGCGACGTCGCGTGGAACGTCCCGACCGTCACGCTGGGCTTCCCGTCGAACGTCGACGGCCTGCAGTTCCACCACTGGTCGAGCGCGATGGCGATGGCAACGCCGATTGCCCACAAGGGCGCGACGGCCGGCGCCAAGGTCATCGCCGCGACGATGCTCGACTTCCTGCAGGAGCCGGGCATCCTCGAGGACGCCTGGACCTATTTCCGCGACGTGCAGACCGCCGAGGAGCAGTACGTGCCGTTCATTGCGGCCGACGATCCGCCGGCGATTGAGAAGAACGCCGAGATCATGGCGGAGTTCAAGGACCGCCTCGAAGACTTTTACTACGACCCGTCGCGCTACGACACCTACCTCGAGCAGCTCGGCATCGACTATCCGCAGCTGACGCAGCCGACGTCCGCCGAGTAACACGACGATCAACCGGGAGAGTTCGATGCGCAAGTACCGTGTCCTGTTGCCAATTCTGCTGGTCGCCTGTTCAGCGCCGCAGGACGAACCGGGGTCGGACCAGGTCGACCTGCTGATCGTCGGCGCACGTGTCGTCGACGGCACCGGCGCGCCGTGGATCGTGCAGGACGTGGCCATCGACGACGGCCGGATCGTCGCAATGGGCAAATCGCTCGGCGTCGCCGCCGCGAGCATCATCGACGCGGACAACCGTATCCTCGCGCCCGGCTTCATCGACGTTCACACCCACGTCGAGGCTTCCCGGACCCGCGACGGGCTCGAAGGCCAGCAGCGCGCGGACAACTTCCTGCTCGACGGCGTGACAACGATCGTCACCGGCAACTGCGGCGGCTCGGAAATCGACATCGCGGACTATCGCGCGCGTCTGGACGCGCTCGGCATCAACGTGGCAACGCTGATCGGGCACAACTCCGTGCGTCGGCAGGTCATGGGCAACGACGATCGCGCGCCGACCGACGAGGAACTGGCCGAGATGAAGGCGCTGGTCGAGCAGGCGATGCGCGACGGGGCCGTGGGCCTGTCGACCGGGCTCCTGTACGTGCCCGGCACCTATGCGACCACCGAGGAAGTCGTCGCGCTCGCGCGGGTTGCCGCCGAAAGGGGCGGCGTCTACGCGACGCACATGCGCGAGCAGGGTGCGCGGCTGCACGACTCGATCGACGAGGCGGTGCGCATCGGCCGCGAGGCCGGCATGCCGGTGCAGATCTCGCACTTCGCGGTCAAGGGCCGAACGCGCTGGGGCACGATCGGCAACGCAATCGGGCGCGTCGACACCAACCGTCGACAGGGCGTCGACGTGGTCATCGATGCGTATCCGTACGAACGGGCCAGTACCAACCTCGGCGTCAACCTGCCTCGGTGGGCGGTGTCGGGCTCGGTCGACAACATCGCATCGCGCATCAATGATCCCGGCACGCGTGAACGCATCGTCGGCGAAATGAAATCGAT
>CALKYK010000373.1 GCA_938003715.1 uncultured Gammaproteobacteria bacterium | reverse complement strand
GGCTACATCGTCGAAAAGCACCTGATCTCTATCGGGCTTCTGAACAAGCCGGAGTTGGACGAAGGGCAGAAGAAGCTGAGCGCCGAGAAGCGCGCGGCGTTCGAGGAGAGACAGCGCCAGCAGGACGCCTTTTCGAAGAACGAGTACCCCGACGGCGCGCAGCTTTGCCCGAAGTGCAACACGGTGGCGCTGGTGATGATGGACGGGTGTATGACTTGTCTGGCCTGTGGCGATTCCAAATGCGGCTGACGCCGTCTCTGGCGGCCCGGTACTTCGTTATGGGCTCGCCAAAAAATGCTCATTTACGGGTCTTGTAAACTGCGCTTTTTTGGCGAGCCCATGCCTCGTCCCGGTCGCACCTGAGCCGGCGTCAGTACAAGACTCATCGCAACTGCGCTTTTTCGGCGAGCGCATGCCTCGTCTCCCGCACGCCTGAGAAACCGTCAGCGAATAGGTGACGACAAGACGCTTGTCGAGACGAAAATATCCTGTTCGCTCAGCAATCCTCGCGCGGGAGGCGGCTCGTGGCGAAAAGCGAAGTGCCGATACTCACTCCTGACCTTGCTCCGCATCACTCACTATTGAGTCAACGTATCCACGAAAGGGTTCCGGATAGGCATGGCTCCACTCGCGCCAGATTCTCCGAACACCCGGCTCATTTCGGAATAAGTTTTTCCATGATGCGTCGGTTCCAATCCATATCTGCGGAGCAGTTGCCTTGTCAAAGTGCGCTGCGTAAAGAAATTCGTACATATTGAACTGCATCAAATAGTAATACCCAAAGCGGAACCACTCAGTCTCCGAGAGGTTGTCGGGATGCTCACCTCCGACGCGAATGATTTCGGCTAATTCAGGCTGCGCCAGCATCTGTTCGATCGGCGAATGCATAAGGTTCAAAGTGTCGTTGTGTGTCTGCAGCCTTGCTTGCCGATTGCTGTGACGTACCTGAATCGCCAGGTAAATAATCGAAATCATCACGCCGATCGCGGCAACGATTTCGGCGACGCTAGCGGCCATTTGTAATGTTTGCGGTGTGGTCAACTTCGATCCCTGCTTCTTTTCTCGACCAGAAATTACTGCCCGCTTCGGGTCACAACCAGACCCTCATTGTATCTCCAAGCCCGCCCCCGGGCGCACGCTTGAATTGATTTCGATTTGCAGCGCAGAATGCTTCGGCTGCGGGTTCTTCCGGAAGATACGGCAATGCTGGAAACCAGGCTGACGAAACATTTCGGCGTCGAGTACCCGATCATGTCCGCGCCGATGAGTATGCACAGTAGCGGACCGCTGGCCGCGGCCGTATCGCGGGCCGGGGGCATTGGCCTGTTCGGTGGCACGCACCCGGCAGGCGCGGAATGGCTCAGGGAGCAGATCGGTGTCGCCGGGGCGGCCAGCGAGGGGCGCCTGTTCGGCGTCGGCTTCATCACGCACATGATCCCGGCTTTTCCGAAGCTGTTCGACGTCGCCGTCCAGGAATCTGTGCCGATCATCGCTTTTTCCTTCGCCGATCCCGCACCGTACATTCCGAGGGCGAAGGACGCTGGCGCCACCGTTTTGTGCCAGGTGCAGTCGCTCGCGGCTGCCGAACAGGCGGTATTGGCTGGCACGGACATGCTGGTCGTGCAGGGGAACGAGGCGGGTGGACACACCGGCAAGGCGAAGCTTATGCCGCTGCTGGCGGAGGTGCGGCAGCGGTTCCCGGACCTGCCCGTGCTGGCGGCCGGCGGCATCGCCGACGGTAGGGGTCTCGCCGCGGTGCTGTCTGCCGGCGCCGATGGTGCGTGGCTCGGCACGGCGTTGCTTGCGACGCACGAATGCAGTGATGTCCCGAACGCATACAAGCAGAAACTCGTTCAATCGCGTAGCGAAGATACGCGCTACACCGAAGTGTTCGATATTCTCGACGTGGCCGCGTACGGCATTCCGCCATGGCCGGATGGCATTGCCGGGCGAACGATCACGAACGAGTTTGTCGAGCAGTGGCACGGCAGGGAATCGGCACTAAGCGAACGCCTCGACGACCTGCTGCCGGAATATCGCGCTGCGGCCGAAGCCAGGGACGTCGACAGGACAGCGGTCTGGGCCGGCGAATCCGTCGATTTCATCGACGAAGTTCGATCCGTAGCAGACGTCCTTCGAACGATCTGCGACGATGCCGAAAGGCGGCTTCAGCGCTGAATTCATTTCGCTTCATCGCCGAACCTGCGCGGAAGGCGATGTGCCGGTCGCCGGCTTCGACTCTGTAGTAGACTCCCGCCCGTGACGCTGACCATTCCCGATTTTTCCCGCGCGCGCGTACTCGTCGTCGGCGACGTGATGCTCGATCGTTACCTGTTCGGCGGGACGAGCCGCATATCGCCGGAGGCACCTGTGCCGGTCGTGCACGTGCGGCAAAACGAGGACCGTCCCGGCGGCGCCGCAAACGTCGCCGTCAACCTGGTCGCGCTCGGTGTCAGGACGGAACTTCTCGGCATCGTCGGCGACGACGGCGAAAGTCATGCGCTCGAGGCGAGTCTAGCGACAAGACGCATCGACTGTGCCTTCACGCGTGTGAACGGCTGGCCGACGATCACGAAGACCCGCGTGCAAAGCCGCGGCCAGCAGCTGATTCGCCTCGACCGGGAAGAGCCGGTGCCGGGCGGCTCGGCCGAGCTGGCCAAGGCGCTCGAGCAACGCGTCGCGGGCGCCGATGCGGTCGTACTGTCCGATTACGGCAAGGGCAGCCTCGCCGACATCGCGGACATGATCGCGATCTGCCGCGACAAGGGCGTGCCCGCCTACGTCGATCCCAAGGGGCGTGACTTCGACCGTTACCGAGGGGCAACACTGCTGACACCAAACCAGGCGGAGTTCGAGGCAGTTGTTGGTCCCTGCGACAGCGATGAAGTGCTCGTCGACCGGGCACGCAAGATGATCGCGCAACTGGCGCTGTCCGCGCTGCTGGTCACCCGCAGCGAGAAAGGCATGCTCGTCGTAGCGGAAGGCGACGAGCCACGCTTCCTCAAGACGCGGGCCCGTGAAGTTTTCGACGTCACCGGCGCCGGCGACACGGTCATTGCCACGCTCGCCGGGGCACTTGCCAGCGGCGAGAACCTGCTCGCTGCGGCCGGCCTGGCCAATCTCGCCGCAGGACTCGTCGTCGGCAAGATCGGCGTCGCCTCGGTCACGCCCTCCGAACTTCGTGTCGCGCTGCATCGGCGCGGCGAAGGTGGCCGCGGCATGGTGGCCGAGGACGAGCTTCTGAAACTGCTGCAGGAATCCCGAGATCGAAACGAAACGATCGTCATGACGAACGGCTGCTTCGACGTGCTGCATGCCGGCCATGTCGCCTATCTCGAGGAAGCGAAAAGCCTCGGCGACCGGCTCGTGGTCGCCGTCAATGACGATGATTCCGTGAAACGGCTCAAAGGCGACGGCCGGCCGATCAACGCTCTGGAAGACCGCATGTCGGTACTGGCCGGGCTCGCGGCCGTCGACTGGGTCGTGCCCTTCGGCGAAGACACGCCGGAACGGCTGATCGGGGCGGTGACACCGGACGTGCTGGTCAAGGGCGGCGACTATCGCCCCGAGGACATCGCCGGTGCGCCGCACGTGCTCGAAAACGGTGGGGAGGTCAGGGTACTGCCATTCCGTGAGGGTCATTCCTCGAGCCGCATCATCGACAGACTTCGCGGCTAGCAACGCGCCCACGCTGCATGCGATTCGCCTATGCGCTGCTGACCTACGTGCTGCTGCCCGTCTACGCGGCGTACTGGCTGCTGCGCGCGATCATGAATCGCTCCTATCGCGCGCAGTTCCCGCAGCGTTTCGGCGCAGGCTACCCGCGGCCCGGCGCCGGCTGCATCTGGGTGCACGCGGTGTCCGTCGGTGAAGTGCAGGCATCGGTGCCGCTGGTACGAACGCTTTTGAGCGTCTTTCCCGAGCGGCAGCTTTTGATGACCACCGTCACGCCGACGGGCCGGGAGCGGGTCCGGCTGCTGTTCGGCCACGACGTGCTGCACAGCTTCATTCCGTTCGACACGCCGGCCGGCGTGCGAAGTTTTTTCGACGCCGTCAGCCCGCGGGTGGCGCTGATCATGGAAACGGAAATCTGGCCCAGCCTGTACGGCGAATGCGGCCGGCGCGGCATTCCGCTGGTGCTGGTCAGCGCGCGCATCTCGCCGAAATCTCAGGTGCACTACCGGCGCTTCCTGCCGCTGTTCCGCGAGACCCTGTCGCACGGCATCGTGATCGCCGCGCAGAGCGAAAGCGACGCCGAGAGATTCCGCTCGCTCGGCGCGCCGCCGGAACGCATTACCGTTACCGGCAACATCAAGTTCGACATCGAGGTCGCCGACGAAGTCGTCACGAACGGCGCCCGCTTCCGCCGCGACAATTTCGATTCACGCCCGGTGTGGATTGCGGCAAGCACCCACGACGGCGAGGAGGAGCAGGTCCTCGACGCGCATCGCAAGGTTCGCGAGCGCTTTCCGGACGCGATCCTGCTGCTGGTGCCGCGCCATCCGGAAAGGTTTTCGGCGGTGCGCTCGAAACTGCACCGCCAGCATTTCCGATTCGTCGCGCGCACCGACGGTGAACGCTGCACGGCCGAGACCGAGATATTTCTCGTCGATACGATGGGCGAGGTGCCGATGTTCTATGCGGCGTCGGACATCGCCTACGTCGGCGGCACGCTGGTGCCCGTCGGCGGCCACAACCGGCTCGAACCTGCGGCGCTCGGGCTGCCGGTCGTCACCGGCCCGCACCGGTTCAATACCCAGGACATCGCCGACATGTTCGAACGTGCCGGCGCCGCTGTGCGAATTTCGGACAGCGGCGAGCTTGCGACAGAGGTATCGTCGTGGATGACGAACACGCAGCGGGCGAGGGCAATCGGCGCGCGCGGACGCGAGCTCGTGGTGCAGAACCGCGGCGCCCTCGAAAGGCTTCTTGAACTGATCCGCCCGCTGTTGGCACGCTGAGACCGCGGCGCCCGGTGCCTGTTTCAGCGGATCAGGATTCCTCCTCGGCGATCACTTCCTCGGGCGGACGCCGTTCGTTCAGAAAGCGATCGATTTCTTCCAGGTCGCGCACGTCGAGCATGCCGGCCGCCTGCTTCAGGCGCAGCACGTTGCCGATGTAGGTATAGCGGCTCTGGTAGTAATTCGTGATCGCGGTGTAAAGCGAGCGCTGCGAGTTCAGCACGTCCACGATCGTGCGCGTCCCGACCTCGAAGCCGGCCTGCGTCGCTTCCAGCGCGGTGCGGCTCGACTCGACCGCCTGCGCCAGCGCGTTGACGCGGCTGATCTCCGAGAGCACGCCGAGATACGCATCGCGCGTCGCGCGTTCGGTTTCGCGCGCAACCCGCTGCAGCTGCTCGCGGCTCGCCCGGTGCAGATATACAGCTTCGCGCACGCGCGAGGAGGTGGCGTCGCCGGGGGAGGGCGGAATGCTGGGCTGGGTAGAGGTCGGATCCTGGGTGGCGTCGGTGGGAAACGGTGCGATCGCGGCCGGCATGCCGGCGATGCGCTCGATTTCGACCTCGCCGTCGCTGGTCGAGTAGTTTGCGACCAGGTCGACCGTCGGGTAATGGCCGGTGCGCTGGAACGAGATGTCGTCCCGCGCGATCTGTTCCTCGACACGGCTCGAGACCAGCGCCAGGTTCTGGTTCATCGCCATGTCGATCCAGCTCGCTTCGTCGGCGGGATTCGGCGACGCCAGCGGAAACTCGTCACCCGGCGCCGACAGTGCCGGCGTGTACTCGCCGGTGGTCTCGGGCTTGAGGTGGCCGAGGTCGAGGACGGTGCTG
>CALKYK010000372.1 GCA_938003715.1 uncultured Gammaproteobacteria bacterium | reverse complement strand
TGTAGCAGATGTTGACCTCGTGCTTGTCGCAGACCTCCCAAAACCGCGACGCCGACGGATAGTTCGGCACGCCCTCGAACATGATCGTGGTGGCCCGGTTCGCCAGCGGGCCGTACACGATGTAGCTGTGCCCGGTCACCCAGCCGACGTCTGCGGTGCACCAGTAGATGTCGCCGGGCCGGTAGTCGAAAACGTACTCGTGCGTGAGCGATGCGTACACGAGGTAGCCGCCCGACGTGTGCAGCACGCCTTTCGGCTTGCCGGTCGAGCCGGACGTATAAAGTATGAACAGCGGGTCCTCGGCGCCCATTTCCTCGCACGGGCAGTTGTCGTCGACCTCTTTTTCGATCTCGTGCAGCCATACGTCGCGGTCATCGACCCAGTCGATGTCAGCGCCCGTGTGCTTCACGACCAGCACCTTGTCGAGCGTCTTCACGTCCTCGTGCCGGGACGCCTTGTCGACGTTTGCCTTCAGCGGAATGCGTTTCGCGCCGCGCACACCCTCGTCGGCGGTGATGACGATGTTCGACTCGCAGTCGTCGATGCGGCCGGCCAGGGCATCGGGCGAAAAGCCGCCGAAAACGACAGAGTGCACGGCGCCGATGCGCGCGCAGGCCAGCATCGCAATGGCCGCCTCGGGAATCATCGGCATGTAGATCGTGATGCGGTCGCCTTTCTTCGCGCCGATTTTCTTCAAGGCGTTGGCGAAACGGCAAACGCGGGCATGCAGTTCGCGATAGGTGATCTTCGAGTCGACGGACGGATCGTCGCCTTCCCAGATGATGGCGACCTCGTCCCCGTGTTCATCCAGGTGCCGGTCGACGCAGTTGTAGCAGACGTTCAGCGTGCCGTCGTAAAACCAGCGAATGTGCAGGTCGTCTTTCGCGTACGAGACGTCCTTTACCTTCGTAAACGGCTTGATCCAGTCGATGCGTTTGGCCTGCTCGGCCCAGAAGCCCTCGTTGTCCTCGACCGAGCGCCGATACATTTTCTCGTAGCCCGCCTCGTCGATCAGCGCGCGCTTCGCCGTTGCGGCGTCCACTTCGTAAATCTTGTTCATGCCGGATCCTGTTGTTCTTCTTGTACCTGACGCTATTTCACGCGTGCGGCCATTTCAAGTAGGCGCTCGGCCCTGAGCCTGTGCGGGCGATCGAGCATTTCGCCGTCCAGGCCGAGCGTACCGGCGCCCGGATTCGCCTCGAACAGCTCGACGATGCGCCGGGCGCGATCGACCTCTTCGTCACTCGGGACGAACGTGTCGTTGATGACCGCCACCTGGTCGGGATGGATGGCCAGCATGCCTTCGAACCCGAGCTGGCGCGACGCGCTGGCGTAAGCCGCAAGCCCCGCCGCGTCACGGAAATCCGTGTACACGGTGTCGACGGCGGGCACGCCGGCCGCCGCCGCGGCTAGCAGCGTAAGCGAGCGCGCCAGCGCGAACGGCGCCAGCCAGGCTCCCGTTTCATCACGGGTCGCGCTTGCGCCGAGCGCGGCGGACAGGTCCTCCGCGCCCCATGTGAGCCCTGCCAGGCGCGGCGTTGCGCCCGCATAGCCGTGCATCGCGAACAGCGCTGCGGGTCGCTCGGTCGCGATCGGCAGGATTCGCGTCGTGCCCGATACCGTGCCGTGCTCCTGCTCGAAGACGTCGAGCAGTTTCGCGAGCTTCGTCGCATCGCCCGGACCTGCAGGCTTCGGCAACACGATAACTTGCGGCGCGCGCGGCATGACCGCACGCAGGTCGTCGAGCGAGTCCGGCGTATCCAGCGGATTGATGCGCACCCAGAGTGCCGCCTCGGCGCCCTCGCCCAGGAATGCCGCGGCGGTCTTGCGTGCGAGCGGTCGGTTGGCTTCGTCAACCGAGTCCTCGAGATCGAGAATCAATGCATCCGCACCGCAGGTGCGCGCCTTGGCGAGCTTGCGCTCGCTGTCGGCGGGTACAAACAGGAAACTTCGGCTCACGCGGGTTTCCGCATCATCAGCGCGGTGCGCTTGCACTGGCCGACGAGCTCGTCGTCCTGGTTGTAGGCGCGGTGCTCGAACGTGACGATGCCGTTGTCAGGCCGCGACTTGCTGTCCCGAAGCTCGAGCACTTCGGTTTCGATGCGAATCGTGTCGCCATGGAAAAGCGGCTTCGGAAAACGCACTTCGTCCCAGCCGAGGTTCGCCACCGTGGTGCCCATCGTGGTGTCGCCGACCGAGATGCCGACCAGGAATGCCAGCGTGAGGCAGCTGTGGACGTTCGGCTGGGCGAACTCTGAGTTTTTCATGTACTCGGCATCGAGATGCAGCGGCGCGGGATTGTGCGTAAGCGCGCTGAAGAAGACGTTGTCGGACTCGGTGATCGTGCGCTTCAGCGCGTGGCGAAACGTCTGGCCGACTGAAAACTCTTCGTAATAGAGACCTGGCATGCGGGACAACCGGCAGTTGGACTGCCCGCATGATAGTCAAAACGCAAGGGCCGCCACCAGCGGCCGCGTGATCAGGCCGAGGGCAGTCCGTCGACCAGCGCTTCCATGCGGCGCCGCGTCTCTTCGTCCGGCAGCTCGCCGTAGGCGGCGCCGATGTTGTCGAGCATGTTCGCAGGCTTGCTGGTCGCCGGCGTGACACAGGTAACGGCGGGGTGCGCGGCGACGTATTTGATGAAGAACTTGCCCCAGGTGTCGGCGCCGAATGCCTGCGCCCAGTCCGGCACCTCGCGGCCGCTGACGCGCGCCCACAGCCGGGTGCGGCCGAACGGCACGTAGACGAGCACGGCGATGCCGAGTTCCTGCGCCAGCGGCAGTATCGAATCCGCGGACTCACGGTTGTCGACCGCGTAGTCGACGCCAATGAAATCGAGCGGCCAGTCGCGCATCGCCCGGGCGAGATCCGGGTAGCGCCGGGTACTGGTCGAGGTCGTACCGATGTAGCGCACGCGCCCGTCCTGCTTGTATTCCTCGAGAATCGGCATCTGCGTGCCGAGGTCGGCCAGGTTGTGTACCTGGATGAGGTCGATCGGATTCTTGTCGATGCGGTCGAAGGAGCGCTCGATTTGCGCACGCGCGGCGTCCGGGTCCGCATTGCGACCTCCGCGCGGCACGACGTTGACCTTCGTCGCCCAGAATATCCTGTCGGTGATTTCGAGCCTCTGCGCGATCTCTCCGGCCACTTCTTCGGAAGCGCCGTAGGACGGCGCCGTGTCGAACACCGTGCCGCCGTTGTCGACCAGCGTCTGCAACACGCCTTCCAGTGCCGTGACGTCTTCCGACTGCGCCACCGTGCGAAACGTGGCCGAGCTGCCGAGCCCGACGATCGGCAACTCTTCGCCGGTTTTTGGAATCTTGCGCGTGATGATCTCGCCATGTTCGTCGGCGACGAGCCAGGTCGGCAGCGCACAGCCGGCGCCGGCCATGGCGGCGATTTTCAGGGGATCGCGTCGGGTCAGCATGCTTGTTTACTCCGGGAAGGCACTCGTTGCCGGCGGCACAGTGTCATCGACCGGGCCGTGCATCGCAAGTTCCGGGAGTAAAAGGTGTTGCGACGTGGGGTCGCCGGCTTCAGGCGCTGCGCTTGGCGGCAAGCCACGCCAGCGCATCGTCTTCGTCGTAGAAGATACGGATGGGCTTGGAGCGGTTGTGCGCGACGGTCTCGAGCAGTCGTACGTCGTCGCGGGTGTTCTCCCCCATCAGGATCGCGACGCTGATGGCCTCGGGCCAGGTCTCGCCAAATTCGAAGATTTCCGAGATGGCAGGCGCGGATTCCTGCTCGCGCACGTCGACGAAGACGCGATTGGCGCCGTGGGTTTTGTACAGCCTGATGACCTCGGCACGCGAGCCGACCCAGTCGTCGATCGGGTTTTCGCCCCAGACCTGGACCCGGATCAGCTGGCGCTCGGCATCATATGTGACGGTTTCCGGCACAGCGCCCCCCGCGGTACGAGCGTGACGTTCCAGACCAATATTAGACTAATTCCAGACCGATCGGACGATTTCGCGCCGCGGGCGTTGCCGAATCAAAGCGTTATGGTAAATCGTCTCGCCGAGAATGCTGTCCGGTCAGCGCCGCTGAATGTCGTCGCCTTCGGCGTACTGCGGCGGCACGATGAGTTCCTCGACCGCCGGCAGCAGCTGCCGGAGTACGGCCTCACCGTTCTCGCTTTCCACCAGTCCGACCAGGATGTAATCGCGCCATCGGGAGCCCCGAACCATGATTGCGTCGGAATGCCATTGCTTCCATGTCCCCGACTTGCGGAACAGCTCGGCATCCGGCGCCCGGTCCTCGATTTGCGACACAAACTTGTGGTGCAGCCGCGGATCCGACAGGTCCTCGAGCATCTGTGCGGACCGTTTCTCGTTGATCAACCGGCCGGACGCGAGCAGATAGAAAAAGCGGCAAACCTGGGTCGCGGTGGCGCCGTGGGAGATGTTGAACATCGGGTCGCCGACGCGCGGTCCGGCCGATGCGTAGCGCTTGCCGACCCAAAGCCCGCCACCGCGCTTCTCGTCGTAAAAGCCGATTTTCGGATCGCGCAGCACCGCCTGGATCTTTTTCATTCCGATACGATCGATGAGCCGGGTGGCTGCCGGATTGCTCGATACGCGGATCATGTCACCGAGGTCCTTGTGTACTTCTTCGGTTTCCGCGAGTGACCCGTCCTCGAAAGATGCGTAGGCGGCCACGAGAATTGCGATTTTCGGCAGGCTCGCCGCATACATCATCTGGTTGCCGTTGACGCGCGCGAACCGGGGTGTGTCGCCGCTCAGGTCCACGAGGCCGACCGCAAGCTTTTTGCGCGCCACCAGGCGTTTCCACTCCGGATTTTGCGCCAGTCTCTGTTCGAGGCTTTTCTGCAGATCCGGATCGACCCGGTTGTAAAGCGGTTGCCAGTCGGTCTCCGCCGCCGCAGCGGCTGCAGAAGCCAGTAAAAGGCCGAAAGCAAGTTTCTTGAACATGGGTTCTATTGAACTCCAATCAGTTGAATTCACGAGGTGCAGGATTGGCAGCCGTTGCGTTCCAGCGATCGTGTTCGCGATGCAGGAACGTGCTCAGCCCGATCCAGACCAGCACCAGAAAAATATTGACGATGACGAATCCGGTGTGACTCAACTCGAAAATCCGGGTGCCGATCAGTATCGTCAGCGCCGCCATGCCATCGCCCAACCGGACGAATAACGTATCGACCGTCGGTTTTGCCTGGTAAAGCATTTCTTTCGTCGTCGGCAGCCAGAGCATGTGTCGCGCCGTATTGTGTATCGAGTAGGTACTCGAATTCTCCGCCACCTTGAGCACCTTGATGACACCCAATATCGGCACGAATGCCATTGCCGCGTAGGCAGCCAGTGAAATGAACGGAGTCGTGTACAGCAACGCCTGCATGCCGCCGGCGCGCAATATGCGCGAAACGACGAACGACTGCAATATGAGCGTAATCAGGTTTATCCAGAAATACAGGTCGCCGTAGAACGAGGCGGTCATCTCCTGGATGGCCAGGTCAAATACGTGCGGATCGTGACGAAATTCGGCCAGGTTTTCGGCGAAAGTCGCCTGCAGAATGCCGAACAGGATGTTGTCGCCGCTCGTCACCACCCACGTAAACACCATGATCATCAGCGCCGTCGCCGTGAGGTAGCGGTGCCGGAAGATGAGCTGGTATGGCCCCTCGCCTTCCGGTGCTGCCGGTTGCTCCCAGCGCTCGGTCGTCCACGTCGACGGATCACCGTAGGTGCCTCGCCGGTCGGTCCAGATCGCGAGGCCGAGTGACAGGCCGAGCGGAACCAGGGCAATGAGTATCAGGTCGAACGCCTCGACATTTTGCAGGGAAACCAGTTCTTGCCCGACCCAGGAGCCGAGCGTAGCCCCCAGGGCGGCACCAATGGCAACCAGCGGGAACAGCCGCCCGCCCCGCTCTGCGCCGAAAACGTCGGAGCTGAATGCCCAGAATTGCGCGACCAGCGTAACGCTGAATATTCCGACGAAAAGGTAGAATAGGATGCCGAAGACAGGGGTCTTGCCGAGGAGCATGCCGGGTTGCGTGAGCCAGAAAGCGACGAGCAACGCCGCGAACAGAATTCCGACGCGCAGGATGAGGTCACGCCGACGCCAGCGTGCGGCAAGCCGGGCGTAGAACGGCAGGATGCCGAGCAGCAGCAGGCTTTGCGCAAAGGCGGAATAGGCCTTGATTTCGAGCTTCGTCAGGTCACCGATGTCGGTGATCGCAAGCCAGCCTTCTCGCACGGGTTTGACCAGGTAGAACGCGGCAAGGACCAGAAAGATGTTCCCGATCAGGATCAGGCAGGTCATTCCTTCGTGCGGGCGCACGTCGGCAAACACCCGCAGCAGCCGCTCGAAGCGGGAGTGGTACACACCGTGACCGGATTCAGCCTGCATCGCACGATCTCACGGCGTCGTCGCCGTCATGCCTGCACCATTGCAGGAATGCTTGCTGCGGCGACCGCCGCCGCTGCGCCTCTCGATCCACCGACGGCACAATCGTTGGCCGAGGCGCGGCGGATTGTACAGGATATGGCCGCGAACCCGCGCGGCCCCTACAGCAGAATTCGCTGGTTCTGCAACGACGGTACGGTGCAGCCCCCGGTCGCCTATGCATGCCGTGAGCGCGGTGGCGGTCGCCAGCACGCGGAGTATTCCCCGGCCCGGCAGCGGCTGGCGGCACTTGGCTGGTCGGTCGGTACGATCTTCGCCGCAACGACCTTTGACGAACTTTTCCATAGCCAGCAGAGACAGGCGCG
>CALKYK010000371.1 GCA_938003715.1 uncultured Gammaproteobacteria bacterium | reverse complement strand
TTTTCCTGGGGCTGCGCGGCAATGCGCCGGGCGGACTGTTTCGCCAGTCCGGTCTGGTGGTGCGGCAGATTCACAACGCCGGCGCGATGTCGCTGGTCATCATCATGGTCAGCGGATTTTTCGTCGGTGGCGTGCTCGGTTTGCAGGGCTACGCGAACCTGTCCAAGTTCAACGCCGAGGATTCCGTCGGCACGTTCGCCGCGTTTTCGCTGTTGAAGGAACTGGGACCGGTGATCACGGCGCTGCTGTTCGCCGGTCGCGCCGGCACAGCCCTGGCATCGGAAATCGGACTGATGAAAGCGACGGACCAGCTCGCGGCCATGGAAATGATGGCGATCAACCCGGTGCGACGGGTGCTGGTGCCGCGGTTTCTCGGCGGCGTCATCTCGATGCCCATGCTGACCGCCGTATTCAGTGCGGTCGGCCTGTACGGCGCTCACGTCGTCGGCGTCAGCCTCCTCGGCGTCGATCCGGGCGCATTCTGGCAGCAGCTGCAGAACGCACTCGACCCGATCGATGTCTACGAAGGCATCCTGAAGAGCGTGGTGTTCGGCATCGTCGCGAGCCTGCTCGCAGTGTGGGAAGGCTATAATGCGATCCCGACCGCCGAGGGCGTCGGCCGCGCAACGACACGCACGGTCGTGATTACGGCGATTTCCGTGCTGATTCTCGATTTCATGATAACGGCAATATTCGTCTGAGGAACGAACATGCAACAGACACGATCCATTGAACTCGGAACGGGACTGTTCGTCCTGCTCGGTCTTGCTGCCCTGTTTTTCCTGACGACGCAGACGACGGGAAGCAATGCGTTTTCCGCCGGCGACAGCTACGAGGTGACGGCGCGGTTCACGAACGTCGGCAGCCTGACGAATCGCGCGCCGGTCGCGATGTCCGGCGTCACGATCGGGCGGGTATCTTCCATCGAATTCGACCCGATCGCGCTCGACGCCGTCGTCAAATTCCGCATCGACAATCGATACAACCAGATACCCGACGATTCCGACGCGAGTATCCTCACTGCGGGCCTGCTCGGCAGTCAGTACATCGGCCTGCAGGCCGGGGGGTCCGACCTGTACCTCGAAGACGGCAGTGAAATCCAGTTTACCCAGTCGGCAATCGTGATCGAAAATCTGATCAGCAAGTACCTGTTCTCGAGTGGCGGATCGGATTCCGAATGAAGCCAGGGAGTTGTTACGTGAAAAATCTGATGTTGGCGATGGGCTTCGCACTACTGAGCCAGGGTGCGCTGGCCGATAGCCCGAACGACGTCGTGCAGGGCGCGGCCGACGAGCTGACGCGTGAGATCGGAGGCCGCAAGCAGGAACTGGCCGCCAATCGCGAAGAGCTGCACGAAGTGATCGACCGGATCCTGCTGCCGCGCTTCGACCGGCGCTACGCCGCCCAGCTCGTGCTCGGCCGGCACTGGCGAACCGCCAGCGCCGAGCAGCGCGACCGCTTCATCGACGCTTTCTACAGGTCGCTATTGCGACGCTACGCGGACGGCGTACTCGAATTCAACCAGGAGCAGGTCGAAATCCTGCCGTTCCGCGGCGACGACGACAAGGCGCGCACGACGGTCAAGACGATCGTACGGCTCGACGACGGCACCCGCGTGCCGGTCGACTATGCGCTCGTCAATCGGGACGGCAACTGGCTGATGTTCGACGTGACGCTCGAGGGCATCTCCTACGTGCGCAACTTCCCCACCGAGCTGAATGCGGAGATCCAGTCGACCAGCCTCGATGCCGTCATCGCTCGCCTCGAAGGGGAAGCCGAAGCGGATTCGTAGTGGCCGATTTCGAACTCAAGGACCACGGTGAAGGGCGGTTTTCACTCAGCGGCCGCATGACCTTCGCGACGGCGGCGGACATCCTCCGTGAAAGCGAGGTGCCTTTCGAAAGGCACACGCGCATCGAGGTGGACCTGTCAGGCGTCACCGAAACGGATTCGGCAGGGCTCGGCCTGCTGCTGGAGTGGATTACCTGGGCCAACCATACCGTTCGCGAAATTCGTTTCGTCGATACGCCGGCGAAGATCAACGCAATTGCGCGCGTCACCGAGGTCGAAAGTCTGCTGAAGCGCGGCGAACGCTGGGTCGGGTTCATCGACGCGCCGACTGATCCGGCCTGATCGTCGGCGTTTCTGTGCCCTAGGGCGGCGGCTCGTCTTCCTCGAAGTCGTCGTAGAACTCGTCGTAGAAGTCGTCGTCGACCGGCGGGTCACCGTCGTAGACCTGGTAGCGCCGGTTTTGCAGGTAGGACTCGCGGATCGACAGGTAGCGGTCGAATGAATCCTCGATCAGCGCCTCAGCCGTAAACAGCGCGGCTCGAGTGTCGATGATCCGCAGCCCGGCGACTCCGGCGCGGTGCGAGTCCGGCTTCAGGTACATCACCGGGTCCCCGGCCATGTCGAGCGGCGTCATGAACGCGTCACGCAACGTACGCGGACCGAGTATCGGCAACACGACGTAGGGTCCGTCGGGGACGCCCCAGACGGCGAGTGTCTGACCGAAGTCTTCCGGTACCGGTTCCAGTCCGGAGTCGGTGGCGATATCGAACAGGCCGCCCATGCCGACGACGGTGTTGGCCAGGAAACGCAGCGTCGCGATGCCGCCGCGACGCGGTTTGCCCTGCAGCAGGCTGTTGACGAGATTGAGTGGTTCCCGGAGATTGCCGAAAAAGTTGTGCAGCCCGGTCTGCAGGAAGTTTGGCAGGGCGTTGTCGTAGACTTTCGCCAGCGGTTTCAGCGACACCTTGTCGACGTTGTCGTTGAATGCCGCCACGCGCCGGTTCATCGGCTCCCAGGGATCGGAGGCGGCGCGCTCATCTTTCGGTGCAGCCGGATGCTGGGTTGCGCAGCCAGCCTGCAACGCCAGCAGAACCAGGATAGCGAGCAATGTCCCGATACGGACGAGAGCCATGGACATTATCGAGCGACCGTATTGTTGTTGTTGCGGTCGGAAAATACTAACAGACGGCGGCGCCCATTGCGCCCGCCTCAACCGATGCCGCGGCTGCGCTGCAATTGCTGCAACTGTTCCTCGGTCATGAATTCGCGAATGAAATCGATGCGCGCTTCGAAGCGAATGCGCTGGATTTCACCGAGGCCCGGAACCTGCAGCGCCCGACGCAGGAAATTCACGCCGCCGACGAGGTCGCCAATCATCAGCCGGTATTCGGCCATGTAGTAGTGTGCCTCGGCTTCTTCACCGGCTTCGATGGCCGCGCGCGCGATGAGTCGGACCTGCTCCGGCGTCGGCGGCACGTTGTTCAGGAGGTCGAGCAGCATGCGGTGCGCCTGCTCTGCACGGCCGATCTTCAGCAGCGCTTCCGCGTAATGAATCGTCAGCGGCATATTGCGCGGGAACAGCTCGCGTGCCCGCTCGAACGTGCTCAACGCGCTGGCGATGTCTTCCAGTGCCATCTGCGAGTCGCCCAGCCCGATGTGGTAAGCGATGACCTTGGGTTCCTTGTTCGCGAGTTCCTCGAAAATCCGGTTTGCCTCGGGATTGCGGCCGGCGCGAAGGTAGGCGACGGCCCGGCCGTAGCGCTCCACGTCCGCCTGGTACTCGTAGGGTTCGCGTTCATACCAGGCGACCGCTGCTTCCGGCGTACTCATGCTGTTGACAATGATGCGTGCCCGCGCGATGCCGTAATTGGTGGTGTCCGCGGTATGCACCGGCGGATAGTTCCGAGCCCGGCCGCGGGCTTCGGCGATGCGCGCGCTGGACACCGGGTGCGTGCGCAGGAACTCGGGAACGCGTTGCTCCTGCGGCGTCATGCTGCCGGAAATCACTTCGAAGAATGACGCCATACCCTGCGGATCGAATCCCGCGGCTGCCAGCGCGGAAATGCCGACTCGATCCGCCTCGTATTCGTTCGAGCGGGTGAAATTGATCTGCTGTTGCGCGGCGGTACCCTGTGCGACGGCGATGGCACCCTGCATTGCGTCTCCGCCCGCGCCGGCGGCGCCGGCAAGGATCGCGCCCAGCATGATCGCGGTACTCAGGATGCTTTGACGCTGGCTGGCGTGGATGGCCCGCGCGATATGCCGTTGCGTCACGTGCGCCACTTCGTGCGCCATTACGCCGGCGAGTTCGTCCTCGTTTCGAGTTGCCTGCAAAAGCCCGGTATGGACGCCGATGAAGCCGCCGGGCAGCGCAAACGCATTGATCGCCGGATTGTCGATGACGAAAAACGAAAATGTGTGATTGCCTTCGGCATTGGCCTGCGCCGCTATCCGGTGCCCGATTTCGTTGATGTACTCGGTGACCTGAGGGTCTTCGACCAGCTCGCCGCTGGCGCGTATCTGCGCCATGATGGCGCGACCGAGCCGCGCCTCTTCGTTTTTCGACAGCACCGCGTCGGCCGGGCTGCCGATGTCCGGCAGGTTGATTTCGGCCGCGGGCAGTCCGGCAGCCAGCGCGAGCAGCGCAGCCGCGACGATCAGGCCTGACGAATGTAGAGCGGATTTCAAGGAGCTGATTCCACGGCGGTGGTAGTCGTACCTCGGACAAGGGCGGCATCGGGGCGTTCCCGATCATACCTTTTTATCCGGATGCCCGGTGAACGCGTGCCGTCGCGCCGATCGCGACGATTTCACATAAGTGATTGAAAAGACGAAAAATCAGACGTCGAGCGCTTTGCAGGCCTCGAGTACCTCGTCGGCGTGACCCTTGACGCGGACCTTGCGCCACTCGCGCCGGAGCTTGCCGTTCGCGTCGATCAGAAAGGTGCTGCGTTCGATGCCCATGAACTTGCGGCCGTACAGCGTCTTTTCGCGGATGACGTCGAACTGCCGGCAAAGCTTTTCGTCGGGATCCGACAGGAGTTCGAACGGGAAGCCGTGCTTCGCCTTGAATTTCTCGTGCGACGCGAGGCTGTCTCGCGATACGCCAAGGATGATGCAGTTCTGGCGGGCAAACTTGCGGTGCCGGTCACGAAATTCCTGGCCCTCCGTCGTGCAGCCCGGCGTCGCATCCTTGGGATAGAAGTACAGCACGACGAAATTGCCGCGCAGCGACTTGAGGCGAATTTTCTTGCCACCGGTCGCATCACACTCGAAGTCCCGAACGACCCGGTTCAAAGTCGGTCCTGGCAATACCAATCCTCCAGTCAGGCCTTGACGGGCTCGAAGATCGCGTCGAGGTTCAGCTGCTCGCAGACATCCAGGAATTCGTCCCGGAGCTGTGCGATCGACAGCGCGGCCGGAATGCTCACCGTCATCTGCACGGCGAACATCGGTGCGCCGGTATGCGGTGCGGCATAGCGTCGTGTAGCGAGGTCGCAGATTTCGATGTTGCGGATTGCGAAGAATTCCGACAGGTGGAAAACGATGCCGGGCTGGTCGAGGCACACGACGTCGACGCCGTAGGGAATGCAGTCCTCGTGCTCGTGACGCGCGCCGGTGGTTTTCAGGCTGATCGCGAGCCCTTTCGCTTCCTCGAGTTTCTTCAGCGCCTTCTCGAGCTTCGCCGACGTGTGCCAGTTGCCGGAGATCAGCATCAGGACGGCGAATTCCTCGCCCAGCGCGGTCATGCGGCTTTCCTCGATGTTGCCACCGCATTCCAGGATGGCCTGGGAAATCTCCCGGACGACGCCGGGCCGATCCGTGCCAACTGCTGATAAAACAATAAGTTGCGACATATATTGAGAAATGATCAGGGCTTGTGGCCGGCCTCGCACCCAATCGAGTCACGCGCCGGATCGCGCATGATGCCGCCGTCCGCACTGTCTTGCCAGCAAAAAGGCAGGACAGTACCATCGCGTGCCTTGTTTTCGGGCCGGGAAAGGCAGCAGATGGGTTTTGATGGCAACAACGGGCGACGCCCAGGGTGCTTGCGATGAGCCGCTCCGCCTTCGTTGTGGCGTTCCTTGCGCTGTTGCAGGGGTGCAGCAATGCGCCCACCTGCGATGAGCCCGAGTTCTATGAATCGGCCCGCCTCGGCAAGCGGATCGAACCGCCGGACGATCTCGATGCGCTCGAAGCGAGCCGGGAATTGATCATTCCGGAGCCGTCGCCGCGGGCGCCACGGGATCCCGCCTCCGGCTGTCTGGACGCCCCGCCGACGCTACGCGTCGACTAGACGCGCGCCGGCCGCGGCGCGCAACGAATACGGAGAGGTGGCTGAGTGGTTTAAGGTGCTCGCCTGGAAAGCGAGTGTACGGTGGTACCGTACCGCGGGTTCGAATCCCGCCCTCTCCGCCAGAAATCAAAAACGGGGCCCTGGCGGCCGCGTTTTTGATTTCC
>CALKYK010000370.1 GCA_938003715.1 uncultured Gammaproteobacteria bacterium | reverse complement strand
ATGAGTTCCGCGCCAGGATGGACTACTTCAATACCTGCGCGGCGACGCCGCTGCAGGCCGCCGTCGGCATGGCGGTGCTGGACGAGATCGAACGCCTGGAACTCGTCAGGAACGCCGCCGAAGTCGGCGACCGCCTGACCGCAGCGTTGAAAGAACGTCTGGCCGCGCACGAAACGATCGGCGACGTCCGCGGCAGTGGCCTGTTCCTCGGCATCGAGATGGTCAGGGACAGCGAGACCAGGGAGCCCGACGCGCCGCTTGCGCTCACGCTGTCCGACCGGCTCAAGGACCGCGGCTTCCTCGTCTCCTGGTCCGGCAAGTTCGGCAACGTCATCAAGGTCAGGCCGCCGCTCGTGTTCTCGCACGAAAACGCCGACGAGTTTCTGTCTGCGTTCGATACCTGCATGGCGGAGCTTGATGGATAAGGGCCTCGACGATGCCGCCTACTCGACGGCCACACGGCGCGCGCTCGAACGTTTCGGCATCGACGCGCAGGATATCTCGCTCGTCTGTCACTCCGAGAACGTCAGCTTTCGCGTCTCCACGCATGGCGACGAAACGGACTACGTACTCAGGCTGCACCGGCCCGGCTACAACTCGCTCGAGGAACTCGAATCGGAACGCGCGTGGGCGGCGGCGCTCAGGGACGCGGGAGTTCCCGTGCCGGAATCGCGCCCGACACCGGAAGGGCAGCATTTCTGCCTGGTCGACATTCCGGGCGTCGACGAGCAGCGCTATGCCGGACTTACGACCTGGTTGAAAGGCGCTCCGCTGTCCAGGGTCCTGCGGGAAAACGAAGTTGACAGGGCTCATATTTTCCACAGCATCGGCGAACTGGCCGCCAGTGTGCACAACCAGGCTGCCCGATGGGAAGAGCCTCCGGGGTTCACGCGACCGCGGCTCGACCTCGACGGCCTCCTGGGTGAAGCGCCGCGCTGGGGCCGCTTCTGGAAGCATATGGACCTGTCGGCAACGGAAAGCGAACTGTTGCTTCGCGCGCGAGAAACGGCGCGCGCGACGTTGCAGGACTATGGCGAAAGTGGCGACAACTTCAGCCTGGTGCACGCGGATCTCGATTCCGGAAACATCATTTACGACGGCCGCGACCTCGCGCTCATCGATTTTGACGACGCGGCCTACGGCTGGCACATGTACGACCTTGCCTCGGCACTGATCAACGTATGGTATGCGCCGGATTTCGACACACTGAGCACGAATTTGCTGGACGGTTACCGGAAGCACCGGCCGCTCGGGAATCGCGATATCGAAATGCTGCCCGTCTTCCTGCTGGTCCGCGGCATGGTGACGATCGGCTGGTTTCGCCAGCGTCCGGAACACGACGGGTCTGCGCAGTTCGAGCAATTAAAAAACCGCACGCTCGCGGCGTGCGAGGTGTGGCTAAGAGGTGCGGTGAAACGCGCAGGAAAAGGCGCACAAGCGACCACGAACGGAATCTTTCCGGTCTGAACTACCTGCCGCCTGGCTCGACGCGCCTCGCGGCAATCGCGAAAGCCACGGCGAGCAAACCGAATATCGCCGTCATCCAGTGCACCACGCGCATCAGGATGTCGAAGAATCCCGCGATGCCGTAGGCATCCGCATAGTAAGCGGGATCTTCGTACCAGGGCAGGAAATAGATCGCGATGATGCCGGCCGCCGCCAGCCCGCCGAACATCACGGCCAGCCTCTTCGTGTCGCCGATCGCGAGACCGGTTTTCGGGTTGGCCGGGTAGCGTTCCGGGTCGGATTTCGCGAGCCCGCCGTACTTTCTCTTGAAAACGAAATAGGCAACCGGCCCGCTGGCAAGCGCAAGCAGGCCGCCCACGAAGTAGTCGGTGCCGCTGATAAAAAGCGCCAGGAACGCAATCGCGATCGGCGGTATGCACATCGTAATGAAGCCGCGGGTGCCGAGCGGTATCCGGAACGGGCGTTCGAGCCCCGGCTCGCGGACGCGCAGTATGCACGCCGCGATGAAGATCAGCACGTAGGCGGACATGAAAAGCATCGCGTCGACGACGACGATGACCTCGAACGGCAGCGTACAGGCCAGCAGGTTGAACGCGCCGAGTGACAGCACCGCCACGTAGGGCACGCCGCGATCCTTGCTGCACTTCACGAGCGCCTTCGGCGCCAGGTTGTCGTCGGCCAGCGCGAAAAACCCGCGCGAACCGGAAGCGATGTAGGTGTTGAAAATAGAGAACTGCGCCAGCACGGCGACGAACACGAACAGCACGCCGAGCGCGGGAACGTGCGTCGACACCACGTCGCTGTATGAAATGCCGCCTTCCGAGGCCCACTGGTCCCAGGACCCGAGCGACGCGAGGCCCGCCATCGTCGGCAGGATGTACGCCGCCATGATCAGCGGCACCGAAATCAGGGTCGCTTTCGGAATCACTTGTGGATCGCTCAGCTCGCCCGCCATCGTCGACATCGACTCGTAGCCGGAATAAACCCAGATGCCGATGGCGATGCCGGCGCCGACGCTCTGCAACAGCGTATCGCCCGGCGGTATGAACGGCTCGAACGGATCGTGCTGCCAGTTGGCGAAACCGAAGGCGATGACGACGACAAACGCGAGCATGACGAGGATTGCAATCGTCGAGCTCACGTAGCCCACGTCCTTGATGCCGCGGATGTTGATCCAGGTGAAGAAGACGACGATCGACGCCTTGAACAGGTATTCCTGGAGCGGCGTGAGATCGACGACGGTGGCGAAATACGCGCCCGCGAGAATCACGTAGATCGTGTTGTCCACGTAGATCGATATTGTGCGCCACCAGCCGGCCTGGAATCCCCAGAACTCGCCGCAGCCGCGCTGCACCCACTTGTAGAACCCGCCCTCTTCCGGGATCGCGGACCCGAGCTCGGACGCGACCAGCCCCATCGGCGTGCTCCACACGAACGGCAGCGCGATCAGCATGACCAGCGTCAGCCCGGGCCCCGCCTGCCAGATCATGTCCTCGATGCCGTAGGCGCCGCCTGCACACAGGCAGAAGATCATGAACACGACGGTCGCCGTCGATATGCGGTGCTTCTTCAGTCCCGTGTGCGCGGCGCCTGTCATGACGGGCGAAGAATCCCGTGCCGGTCAGTCATCGCCGAAATTCACCGGCGTGATATCGGGGCGCTTGAGATCGATCAGTATCTCGCGGGCGGCGTTACAGCCCGGCGCGGACATCACGCCGCCGCCCGGGTGGCTGCCCGAGCCGGCCAGGTACAGACCCTTGAGCGGCCCGCGATACTGCGCGTAGCCCGGAAGCGGCCGGTTGAACATGAGCTGGTCCATCGTCAGCTCGCCGTGGAAGATGTTGCCCTCGGTCATGCCGATCTCGTCCTCGATCACCGCCGGCGTGCGGATCTCGACGTGCTCGATCAGGCTTTTGAAGTCGGGGCTGTATTCGGCAATCTGGTCGATGACCGTCCGGCCGAACTGCTCACGCTCCTCTTCCGTCCAGTCGCGGCCTTCGATGCTCGCCGGGCAGTACTGGATGAAGCAGCTCATGTAGTGCTTGCCG
>CALKYK010000369.1 GCA_938003715.1 uncultured Gammaproteobacteria bacterium | reverse complement strand
AGCACGATGGCGCTGTCCACCTCTGCGGTGAAATGCTTCGCGGCGTCGCTGTCTTCGGCGACGATGCAGTCGGTGTGGCCGGAGCCGAACTGCCGGATGTGGTCCATGGCCGCATCGATATCGTCCACGACGCGCACCGAGATGATCGCGTCGAGATACTCGGTTACCCAGTCGGCGTCGGTCGTCGGCACCGCGTCGGGATAAAGCGCGCGGGTCGCATCGTCGCCGCGGATCCGGCAGCCGGCGGCGGCCAGCGCCGCGAGCACCGGCGGAACCAGGCGCTCTGCTGCAGCTCGATCGCCCAGCAGTGTCTCGGCGGCGCCGCAGATGCCGGTGCGGCGCATTTTCGCATTCACCGCGATCGATTCCGCCATCGACGGATCGGCCGAGGCGTGCAGGTAGACGTGACAGAGACCTTCGAGATGGCCGATCACCGGCACGCGTGCATCGCGCAGTACGCGCCTGATCAGGCGCTTGCCGCCGCGCGGCACCACGACATCGACGTACGCAGCCATCGAGGACAGCAGGTAACCCACGGCGTCGCGATCGATAGTCGGCACCATCTGCACGGCGGCCGCGTCGATGCCGGCATGGCGCAGCCCGTCGACGAGACAGCGGTGTATGGCACTGCTCGAATGGAAACTTTCCGATCCGCCGCGCAGGATGACGGCGTTTCCCGATTTCAGGCAAAGCGCCGCCGCATCGGCGGTGACGTTCGGCCGGCTCTCGTAAATGATGCCGATGACGCCGAGCGGCACGCTGACGCGGCGGATCTTCAGCCCGTTCGGCCGCTCCCACTCCGCCAGGGTCCTGCCGACCGGGTCCGGCAGGTCGCGTACCGATTCGATCGCAGCAGCGATCGACTCGATGCGCGCTTCGTCGAGCATCAGCCGGTCGAGCATCGCCGCGCCGAGCCCGCGCCCTTCGCCGTCTTTCATGTCGCGCGCGTTCGCCGCCAGGATCGTCGCTGCGTTCGCACGGATTTCGTTCGCCGCCGCTGCCAGGCCGGCGTCGCGAGCGGCGCCATCCATCCGGGCGAGCGATGCCGCGGCCCGTCGCGCGTCGCGACCGAGCGCCTGCATCATCTCGGCAACCTGCGGCGTTGCGGCCTGTGCCCCGCTGGTCATTCGAACAGCACCATGTCGTCCCGGTGCACCATCACCGACCTGCCACGATAGCCCAAAACCGACTCGATTTGTTCCGAACGGCAACCCCGAATCGCGCTCGCTTCGCTGCTCGAGTACGCGGCAAGGCCGCGCCCGAATTCCCGTCCGTCGGCACCGACCAGCATGACCGCATCGCCCTGCGCGAAGTCGCCGACGACGTCGACCATTCCGACCGGCAGCAGGCTGTTGCCTTTGCGCAGCGCCGCCTCGGCGCCGGCATCGAGCCGCAGTTCGCCGCGCACCTCGAGTATGCCGGCCAGCCACTGCTTGCGTGCCGCCGCCGGCGTACCGCTGGCGCGGAAAAACGTATGCCGCCCGCCGGCGCCGAGACGCGCCAGCGGATGGTCTGCGGTGCCGTCGGCGACGATCGTCGCACACCCGGCGTTGGTCGCAATGCGCGCGGCGGCGAGTTTCGTCGCCATGCCACCCGTGCCGACCTTTGACCCGCTGCCGCCGGCCATGAGCAGGTGGCGTTCCGTCACCTGCTCCACGACGCCGATGAATTCGGCCTCGGCATCGCGGCGCGGATCGGCCGAAAAGAGGCCGTCGACGTCCGACAACAGGACCAGGCAATCGGCCATGACGATCTGCGCGACGCGGGCGGCGAGGCGATCGTTGTCGCCGTATCGCAATTCGTCGGTGGCCACCGTGTCGTTTTCGTTGATCACGGGCACGACGCCGAGTTCGAGGAGCTTGTCGAGCGTATTGCGGGCGTTGATGTAGCGCCGCCGCACTTCGGTGTCGTCGGGTGTCAGCAACACCTGTGCTGCACTGACACCGTGACGTGCCAGCGCTTCCTGGTAGGCGTGCACGAGCTGCACCTGGCCCGCCGCCGCCGCGGCCTGCAGGTCCTCGAGACGCGCACCGCGCCGGATGATGCCGAGCAGGCGACTGCCGATCGCGACCGCACCGGACGACACCACCAGCACCCGCCTGCCGCCGCTGCGCAGCGCGGCAATGTCGTCGGCGAGGCATTCGAGCCAGCTGCGATTCGTATGCCCGTCCGCGTCGATCAGCAGCGACGATCCGATCTTGACGACGAGGCGTCTGCAGTCGTCGAGCACGGTCACGCGAGAACCCGGTTCAGCCGGTCAGGCGATGCTGACGCGCGTAGGAAGACAGCGTCACCTCGCCGCGTGACACGGCGACGCTGCCGCTTCGTGCGACGGCGGACAGCTTGCCGATGTCGGCGGCCGCCTCGATGAATCGGTCGATCTCGGCGGGGCTGCCGGTGAGCTGCACCGTGCAGCTCACGGCTTCGTCATCGAGAATTTCCGCGTCGAACTTTTTCGCCAGCAGCTCGATCCGCGCCAGGCCGCCGGTGCCGAGCTTGAGCTTGATCATCGCCAGCTCGCGTTCGAAATGTTCGCCGAGCGTCATGTCGTGAATGTTGACGACGTCGATCTGTTTCGCGAGCTGTGTATTGAGCTGCGCGATCGCCGCGTCGGAACCGGACGTGACCAGCGTGACGCGCGAGACGCCCGGGTCGTCCGTGGGCGCAACGTTCAGCGTGTCGATGTTGAAACCGCGCGTCGAAAAAAGCCCGGTCATCCGCGTCAGCGCGCCGACCTCGTTTTGCAGTAGTACCGAAATGACGTGTCGCACTGCTCGTATTCCCCGCCTGTCGATTGAGTTCGAGTGAAACTTTTTCGCGCCGCGATGCCGCGCTGCAACGCGTCGGCACGAGTATTGCAATGCATCAGAAATTAGTAAACACTCGACCAAAATCCGCAACTTATCCCATTTTCCTCGACGGCCGCATGTCTACCGATCCCACCGCCCGGCAAACCGCCCGGCATCCGCTCGCCGGCACCCGAATGAGCGGCGCGGACATCGTCGTGCAGACCCTGGCCGCCGAAAAGGTCGACACCATCTTCGGCTATTCGGGCGGTGCCATCCTGCCGACCTACGATGCCGTTTTCCGCTACAACGAACAGCGCGCCGACGGCGACCGGCCAATCTCGCTGATCGTGCCGGCGAACGAACAGGGCGCCGGCTTCATGGCCGCCGGCTACGCGCGTGCGAGCGGCAACGTCGGCGTGGTCATGGTGACGTCGGGTCCCGGCGCGACGAACACCGTGACCCCGGTACGGGACTGCATGGCCGACTCGGTGCCGATCGTGGTCATCTGCGGCCAGGTGCCGACGCACGCGATCGGCACCGATGCGTTCCAGGAGGCGCCGGTCACGGCGATCATGGGCGCCATCGCCAAACACGTTTTCCTGGTCACGAAACCGGAACAACTCGAAGCGACGATGCGAACGGCGTTCGAAATCGCGCGCACCGGACGGCCCGGTCCGGTAGTCATCGACATACCGAAAGACGTGCAGAACTGGGAAGGCGAGTTCCGGGGAGAAGGCACGCTGCCGCTGCCGGGCTACCGCGCCCGCCTGCAGTCGGTCGTCGACAACCGACTATCCGACGAAGCCTGCGAACGCTTCTACGGGATGCTGGCGGAATCGGAGCGACCGCTGATCTATGCCGGCGGCGGCGTCATCAACGGCAACGCAACCAAGTCGATGCGCCACCTCGCCAGCGAATTCGGCATCCCGGTCGCAACCACCCTGATGGCGCTCGGCGCGAGCGACACCAAGCATCCGCTGTCGCTGCACATGCTCGGCATGCACGGCACCGCCTTTGCAAACTACGCGGTCGAGGACTGTGATTTCCTGATCGCAGTCGGTGCGCGATTCGACGATCGCGTCGCCGGCGACCCGGAACGATTCGCACCCAGCGCAAAGTACATCGCGCATTTCGACATCGACGTGTCGGAAATCGGCAAGGTCAAGCGCGTCAACTGGCACCACGTAGGCGTGCTCGGGCGCGACCTCGACGATCTCCTGGAGTACGGCCGGCGTATCGGCTTCGAGAAATCCTTCTCGACCTGGCACGACGAAATCGCGGCACTGAAAGACGCGCACCGCATGAACTATGACCGCGAAAGCGAGCTGATCCAGCCGTACGCCGTCATCGAGGAAATCAATCGTATCGCCGGCGGCCAGGCGGTCATCTCGACCGGCGTCGGCCAGCACCAGATGTGGGCGGCCCAGTATTTCGACTTTCGCGAGCCGCGTCTCTGGCTCACGTCCGGCAGCATGGGGACGATGGGCTTCGGACTGCCGGCGGCCATCGGCGCGCAGTTCGCGCAGCGGGATCGCCTGGTCATCGACATCGACGGCGACGGCAGCATGCGCATGAACATCGGCGAGCTGGAGACCGCGACAACCTACGGACTGCCGGTCAAGATCGTCGTTTTCAACAACTTCGGTGACGGCATGGTGCGGCAGTGGCAGAAACTCTATTACAAGGGTCGTATGTCCGGCAGCGACAAGTCGCTGCACCGCAAGGACTTCGTCAAGACGGCCGAAGCCGACGGCTTCGAGTTCGCGCGCAAGCTCGAGCGGAAGGAAGACCTGCCCGGCGTCGTGGAGGCGTTCATCCGCCATCCCGGGCCGGCGTTCCTGGAAGTGATCATCGATCCCGACGCCGGCGTGTACCCGATGGTCGGCCCGGGACTGAGCTACGACAAGATGATCACGGGCGACCACATCAGGAGCCGCGACAAACCCGGCGACGACGAACCGGGTCCGAGCGAAATGTTCTAGGGAGACTCTGCCCGACGAAGATGGGGGAAAACATGGCGAGCGAGGAATTTGCAGGCAGCTGTCTCTGCGGATCGGTGCAGTACCGGATTCGCGGCAGCGTGCGGGCCTTCTACCACTGCCATTGCGGTCGTTGCCGCAAGGCGAACGGCACCGGCCACGCCAGTAACGTGATCCTGTCCCTCGAGGCCGCCGAGTGGCTCGCGGGCGAAGATCGGCTCCGGGAATTCCGGGTGCCGGACGCGAAACGCTTCCGCAACGTATTCTGCGCCGACTGCGGCAGCCCGATGCCGCGCGTCGCCGCGGAAAAGAACTTCGCCGTGATTCCGGCCGGCACGCTCGATTCGGCGCCGCAGCTCGAGGCGACGGATCGCATTTTCTGCGCCTCGCGGAGCGACTGGTCCTGCGCGCCGGGCGACATCGCCAGCTGGGACGAGTACCCGCAGCGCGACTGAGTGCGCGGATTGTTGCGGCGAATCGCCGGCGCTATGCTGTGTGATTCCGCGCAAAACGAAAACGAATGGAGTGCGACATGAGCGGACGACACCGGAACCTGACATTGATCGCTGCGCTGGCGCTTGCTGTCGCCTGCGGGCGGAGCGAGCCGGAAGCGCCGGCGATGCCGGACGCAGCGGAGACCGCTGCGCCGTCCGTCACGGCGGCGGACATCGCGGCACGCCTCGAGGCCGCATCGCGATCGGAGGAAGACCGCGCTCGCGATACGGGGCGCAAGCCGGCCGAGGTGCTCGCGTTTCTCGGCATCGAACCCGGCATGGACGTCATCGACCTGATGGCGGCGGGCGGCTGGTACAGCGAAGTGCTGTCAGCGGCGGTGGGCCCCGACGGCAGCGTGGCGGCGCACAATCCGCCGTGGATGCTCGCGTTCCGCGACGGCTTTTACGGCAATGCGCTCGACGAAAGGCTGGCCGGCAATCGACTGCCGAACGTGACCCGGGTCGATCTCGAATTCGCTTCCATCGGCGCGGACGGCACGCAATACGACGCGGCCCTGTCGGCGCTCAACTTCCACGACGCCTATTACCTGGTTTCGCCGGAAGCAGCGGCGACGCTGCTGTCGTCGGTATACGCTGCGCTGAAACCGGGCGGTGTGTTCGGCGTCATCGACCATGCCGGGAATCCCGACGGCGACAACCGGTCCCTGCATCGCATCGACAAGGCGATCGTGGTGCGCTTGGCGGAAGAAGCCGGCTTCGTGATCGATGGCGACAGCGATCTGCTCGCGAATCCGGCCGACGACCATACCGTGGGCGTTTTCTCGGAAGGCATTCGCGGCAATACGGATCGCTTCCTGCTCAAGCTCAGGAAGCCGGCCGACTGACAACGGCGCGACGGCGCAGCGGGTGTGCTGAGTATCGGCGGAACCGGCCGCGCAGTCGCCCTCACCGTAACAGCGATGCTGGCGTTTGCCGGCAACTCGCTGCTGACCCGAATGGCGCTCCGCGACGGCGCGATCGACGCCGCGAGCTTCACGTCGATCCGGCTCGCGTCCGGGGCAGTCGCGCTCCTGCTCCTGTTTCGTCTGCTGCGTAGCGGCGCAACCAGCCGCGGTCACGGCGGCTGGTGGTCCGCATTTGCTCTGTTCGCGTACGCGATCGCGTTTTCGCTCGCCTATCTCTCGCTGTCGGCCGGCGCCGGGGCGCTGATTCTCTTCGGCTTCGTCCAGGCCACGATGATCGTCTCAGGGCTGCGCGGCGGCGAACGCCGCAGTGCGGCGCAGTGGTCGGGCTGGCTGATCGCCTTTGCCGGCATGGTGTGGCTGCTCGCGCCCGGCGTCGAGGCGCCGTCGCCGGGCGGCGCTGCGCTGATGGCACTGGCGGGCATCGCCTGGGGCGTGTACTCGATTCGTGGCCGACACGAAAGCGACGCCTTCGCGGCAACGACGACGAACTTCCTCCTGTCGCTCGCGTTCGTCGCCGGGCTGACCCTGCTTACGATCGGCACGGCGGAGGTTGGCATGCGCGGCGTGCTGCTTGCGGTCGTTTCCGGCGCAGTTACCTCGGGCGCGGGCTATGTCGTCTGGTACGCCGCGCTTGAGCATCTCGCAACGCTGCAGGCCGCGCTCGTGCAGCTGTCGGTACCCGCCATCGCCGCGCTCGGCGGTGTCGTCTTCCTTGCCGAACCGTTGACAATGCGACTGGTGCTCGCCTCGCTGGCCGTGCTCGGCGGCATTGCACTGTCACTCGGCGCCGGGCGCCGCGATTGACCGCCCGGTCCGGTATTATGTGAACCGGCGCAAGGAATAGGCCTGCCGCTTCGCCCACAGTGACTCGAGGTGCTGCGTCGCGGCGGCGGCGCCGGGCCGATTGATCGATAATGCCGCCGATCCTTGCGTAAGAGGGCTTGCACGGGAACCCGATGCTGATCACGCCGAACAGACCGGATCTGAACAAGATCGTCATCCTGAATCCCAAGGGAGGGTGCGGCAAGACGACGCTGACGACCAACCTTGCGAGCTATTACGCGAATCGCGGGCCGATCCCGGCCGTCATTGACTGCGATCCGCAGGGGTCGAGCAGGAGCTGGATCGAACGGCGCCCGGTGGCGCTGCCGCCGATTCACGGCATCGCGGCGTTCAAACGCACGATGCAGGCGACTCGCAGCTGGCAGCTCCGGGTGCCGCAGGAAACGGTCAACCTGATCGTCGATTCGCCGGCCAGCCTGAACCACGACGACCTCCGCGAAGTGACGCGCGATGCCACCAGCATCCTGGTCCCGGTATTGCCGTCGGCCATCGACATCCACGCGGCATCGCGCTGCATCGCCGACCTGCTGCTGGTCGCGAAGATCGATCGCCGCGATCGCAAGCTCGCGGTCGTCGCGAACCGCACCCGCAGCAACACGAAGAGTTTTGCGAAACTGATGCGATTCCTCGATTCCCTGGGTATCCCGATCATCGCGGTGCTTCGCGACAGCCAGAACTACGTGCACGCGGCCGAGGAAGGCATCGGCATATGCGAGATGCAGCCGTACAAGGTCAAAAAGGACATGCAGGAGCTCGAGAAGGTCGTCGCCTGGCTGGACGACTGGCAGGAACGCCGCTACCGCACCGAGGATGCCGACCTGATCCGGCAGTCGCCGAACGTGGCGTTGTTTCGCAAGCCTGGCGTCGGCTCGAACTAGCAGCGTATTGAAAAAAGCCTCATGCGGCGCGGTACGGCGTCAAGCGCGGCCTCGAAAGCCTCATGTACTGGCGTGTACACTGCGTTTTCTCGGCCGCCCTTTCCTTGTCTCGCACTCGCCTGAGACTTTTTTCAACAGGCTGCTAGGGAAACTCTGATCAGTCCGCCGCCGTGACGGTGCGGGCGAATAGCTCCGCGTCCACGTTGCCGCCGCTCAGTACCGCAACGACCGTTTTGCCGCGCACGTCGATCTTGCCGGCGAGTACCGCGGCGAGCGATGCGGCACCCCCTGGTTCCACGACCAGCTTGAGCTGGCGAAACGCATAGCGCATCGCGTCGCGCACCTCGTCGTCGCTGACCGACAAGCCTCGGCCCACGAGGTCGTTGTTGATCGCGAAGGTGATTTCGCCGGGCGGCGAGACCATCAGCGCGTCGCAGATCGTGCGCGCGTCCGGGTCGTTCAGCTCCCGTTCGCCCGACTCGAGCGAGCGCGCCGTGTCGTCGAACTGCTCCGGTTCGACCGGGTTGACCCGCGTAACCGGTGACAGCTCGTCCATCGCCAGCGCGACGCCAGCGGTCAGCCCGCCTCCGGAACAATTGACGTATACGCGGTCCGCGGTGATGCCGAGCTCGGCACACTGCTCGGCAATTTCGATGCCGCAGGTTCCCTGGCCGGCAATGATCCACGGGTGATCGTAGGACGGTACGAGTTCGGCGCCGCTCTCTGCCGCGATTTCGGCGGCGATGACCGCCCGATCGGCCGTGTAGCGGTCGTACAGCACCACTTCACCACCGAGCTTGCGCGTGTTGTCGATCTTGATCTGCGGCGCATCCTCGGGCATCACGATCGTGGTGCGGATGCCGAGCAGCGTGCCAGCCGCGGCGACCGCCTGCGCGTGATTGCCCGACGAGAACGCGACCACGCCGGATTTCGTCTGTTCAGGCGACAGCTGCTTCAGGAAATTGTAGGCACCCCGTATCTTGAACGAACCCGTGCGCTGCAGGTTTTCCGCCTTCAAAAGGATGCGTGCGCCGACCAGCTCGTCCAGCGCCGCCCACCCGAGCAGCGGCGTGCGCACGACGACCGGAGCGACGCCCGCCGCCGCTGCCATGCCGTCGTCGAAAGTCCCAATGTTAGAGGGA
>CALKYK010000368.1 GCA_938003715.1 uncultured Gammaproteobacteria bacterium | reverse complement strand
GTCCCTGCAGCTGCGCGACCTGCGCAGCCTTCCTCCGCCGTTTCCGCGCGCCGTATTGCACGCCGACCGGGTCGACGTATCGTCCAGAACCGTCATCAACGGCAATGACCAGTTGAGGCAGCGCGTCGCGTTCGCCCTCTCGGAGATCATGGTCGTCTCGCAGCTCGGCGCATTGCAGCAGGCGCCGTACGCGGTTGCCGACTATCACGACCTGCTCGCGCGTAACGCGTTCGGCAATTACCGCACGCTGATAGAGGAGGTCACCCTGCACCCGGCGATGGGCGTGTACCTGTCGATGCTGGGCAACCAGAAGCCGGACCCGGTACTGAACATCCGCCCCGACGAGAACTACGCGCGCGAACTGATGCAGCTGTTCTCGATCGGGCTGGTCGAGCTGAACCTCGACGGCACGGAAAAGCTGGACGCCCAGAACCAGCCGATCCCGACCTACGACCAGGCGATCATCGAAGGCTTTGCCCACGTCTACACTGGCTGGAATTTCGCCGGCGCGCCGAGCTTCGAGACCGCGTTCCCGAACGACAACAACCAGACCGTGCCGATGCAGCTGTACCCGGCGTTTCACGACACCGGTGAGAAGCAGGTTCTCGGCGGCGTCACGATCCCGGCGAACCAGACCGGCGACGAAGACCTGGCGATGGCGCTCGACGCGATTTTCGAACACGACAACGTCGGCCCGTTCATCGCAATCCGCCTGATCCAGCGTCTGACGGCCAGCAACCCGTCGCCCGGCTACGTGGCGCGAGTCGCGTCGGTGTTCAACGACAACGGCGCCGGCGTACGCGGCGATCTCGGCGCGGTAGTGAAAGCGATCCTGCTCGACGACGAGGCGCGGCCGGATATGCCGATGGAAATCGACGGCAAGGTCAAGGAGCCGCTGCTGCGGCTCACCCAGCTCTGGCGCGCCTACGACGCGGCCTCGCAGTCGGGCTCGTTTCCGCTTGCGCCCGCCTACATCATCTTCGGCCAGGGTCCGCTGCAAGCGCCGCACGTGTTCAATTTTTTCAGCCCATTCTATGCCCCGCCAGGGGAAATCAGGAACAGCGGCCTGGTCGCGCCCGAACTACAGATTGCGACGGAGTACCAGAACACGTTCATCACGAACTACTTTTTCCTGCTGACGTTCGGCTGGAACTCTGCGAACGAGAACCCCGATCCGGACGACGTGCTGATCGACATCTCGGAAGAGCTTGCCATTGCCGACGACACGGACGCGGTCATCGACATGGTCGCTGACAAGCTCCTTGCCGGAAATATCTCCGCCACGTTACGCGGCGAGATTTCGCAGATGATCGAGCGCATCCGTGTTGCATTCCCGGGCAATGACGCCGCAGTGGTTGCCGAAGCGATCTACTTCGTCGTTACATCACCCGAATTCGCGTACCAGCGATAGGAGCCACACCATGAAACGAGTGAATCGACGCGAATTCCTGAAAACGACGGGCTCGGCAGCTGCCTTCGGTGCCGCGCTGGGGCACTTGCCGGGACTGGCGTTCAGCCAGGGCATGGGGACTACTGCACCGTTCCCCGATTACAAGGCGTTGGTGTGTGTGTTCCTGCACGGCGGCAACGACTCCTACAACATGGTGGTGCCGAGAAGCAACGCCGAATACAACGCCTATGCCCAGTCGCGCCAGAACATGGCGATCGCCCAGCAGGACCTGTTGCCGATCACGCCCAATACGCCGGACGGCGCGGAATACGGCCTGCATCCGTCCATGCCTGGACTGCAGGGGCTGTTCGAGCAGGGCAGGGTGGCCTTCGTCAACAATGTCGGACCGCTGGTTCAACCGACCACGAAGACGGATTATTTCAACCAGTCGGTTCTGCTGCCACCGCAGCTCTTCTCGCACAACGACCAGCAGGACCAGTGGTACTCGCTTAAGGGTGCTTCTGTCAGCGCAACCGGGTGGGCGGGACGAATCGCCGACCTGATCCGGACGCGCGTTGCCAACCAGCAGCTGGCAACCAATGTCTCGCTGTTCGGCAGTACGCTGTTCCAGTCCGCCGACGAGACGATCGGCTATGTAATGGGTGCAAACGGACCGATCACCTTTACGGGACTGTCGAATTCGGGCGATCCAGACGACCTTTTCTATCACCAGCGGCTGGCATTCGAGCAGATTATCAACGCGAATTATTCCAGCGTCTACGAGCGAGGCTATGCCGAAATCCAGCAACGCGCCGTGGCGACGGCAGACCTGGTGACGAACGCACTCGCCAATGCACCGGCGATTGCGACACCGTTTCCGCAGACCAATCTCGGCAATCAGCTACTGACCGTCGCGCAAATGATCGCGGTTCGCGACACGCTTCAGATGGAGCGGCAGATCTTCTTCGTCGAACTCGGTGGCTTCGATACCCACGACGACCAGGTACAGAACCAGCCGGGTCTGCTTGGCGACGTCAGTAATGCGGTTACGGCGTTTTACAACGCCACGGTCGAACTAGGTGTGGCCGACAGCGTGACAAGTTTCACGCAGTCGGACTTCGGTCGCACGCTGACCTCGAACGGCGACGGCACGGATCACGCCTGGGGCGGCATCCAGTTCGTCGTGGGCGACGCGATTGCGGGACGCGATCTGTACGGCAGCTATCCGGACCTCGCGCTCGACAGCGAATTCGACGTGGGCGGCGGGCGTTTCATCCCGACCACGTCTGCCGACCAGTACGCGGCGACGCTGTCGAAGTGGTTCGGCGTCGACGATCTCGACCTCGAGACGATTGCACCGAACCTCGGCAATTTCGCCGTGCGCGACCTGGGCTTCTTTATCTAGATACGGTCAGCGCGTCCCGCACTTCGCCGAACCGGTTCCTGAAATACCGGGCGACGTCGTCCGCGATCATGATATTGACCGGCACCAGGATCAGCGTGATCAGCGTTGCGAACAGGATGCCGAAGCCCAGCGATATCGCCATCGGTATCAGGAACTGCGCCGATGAGGACTGATCCAGCAGCAGCGGGATCAGGCCGAAGAACGTCGTCACGGACGTCAGCATCACCGGCCGAAACCGCACCACGCCCGCTCTCTTGACCGCCGACAGCAGTTTTTCGCCGGCGTTGCGATGTCGCTGGTTGATGAAGTCCACCAGCACCAGGCTGTCGTTGATGACCACGCCCGTCAATGCCATCAGGCCGAGCACCGACAGGATGGTCAGGGTCACGCCCATGATCCAGTGGCCGATGACGGCACCGATGATGCCGAACGGGATCACCGACATGACGAGCAGCGGCTGCACGTAGGACTTCAGCGGCAGCGCCAGCATGCAGTAGATTGCGAACAGCACGATCACGATACCGAGTGACAGGCTGCCGAACGTTTCGGCCTGCCGTGCCTGCTCGCCCTCCAGCGTGTAGGTGACGGACGGGTACTTGACCAGCATGTTGTCGACGTAGTCCTGCAACGTCGACAGGAGTACGACCATGTTCGTGTTCGCCTTGTCGACGTCCGCGGTGACGCTCAGGACACGGTAGCCGTCGATGCGCGTGATCTGCGACGGCCCGCGTCCGGGCTCGATCGTCGCGACGTTCGCGAGCGGAATCTGGCGGCCGTTCGGCGCGGTGATCAGCATCTCGTTCAGCGAGGCGATGGTCCGCCGCTCGTCGATCGGGAAGCGGATCAGCACGCGGATGTCGTCGCGGCCGCGCTGGATGCGTTGCGCCTGCAGTCCTTTGAACGCCTGGCCGACCTGGTTGACGATGTCGTTGCGGGTCAGGCCCACCAGGTATCCCTGCGGACTCAGTTCGATCTGCAACTCCTCCTTGCCGTCCGAGAGCGTGTCGGCGATCTCGAAGACACCCGGGTAGGTGGCGAGATGCGCCTTGAACTCTTCTGCTACGGCATTCAGCGTCTCCAGCGAATTGCCGCTGAACTGGAAGTCGATGGGGTCCCCGGCCCTGAAGAACGAGGCGCGGAAGTTCAGCGTCTCGGCGCCCGGGATCGGCCCGCTCACGCGCCGCCACTCGTACTTCATCGCGGTGACGGAACAATCGCGCGTCCGGTCCAGCTGCGGGAACGTTTCGAGCTGAACCCGGGCCACGTTGGATCCGTTGCTGCCGCCGGACGAGCCGACGCTGGCCAGGATGTTCGTAATCATGCTCTGGCCCGTTTCCGGGTCGGTGTACTTGTCCTGCAGCGCAACCGCCGCCTCGACGAGCTTTTCGGCGTGCCGGTTCGTTACCTCGAACGGCGTGCCGACCGGCATCGTCAGGGACGCGGTCGCGGTCTCGCCCTCGATCCGGTCGAACACGACGAAGCGGGTCCAGCCGCTCATGATCAGCGACACCAGCAGGATCAGGAAGCCGGCGAACGTCGCGATCGTCGCGTACCGATGCCGCAGCGAGAACTCGAGCAGCGGCTTGTAGTAACGGGTGATGAATTCCTCGAAGCGATCCGCGAAGCGGCTCTGCCAGGCCTGGAAGCCGCTGGCCTTCTTGTCGTGTTCGTGCAGGTCGATGTGCTTAAGGTGCGCCGGCAGGATCAGTTTCGATTCGATCAGCGAAAACAGGAGCACCGGAATCACGACCGCGGGAATCGGCGCGAACACGTCGCCCATGCGCCCCTCGATAAACGCGAGCGGCATGAACGCGGCGATCGTGGTCAGGATGCCGAACGTGACCGGGATCGCGACTTCCTTAGTGCCGTTGATCGCGGCAGACAGCCCGGAATCGCCGCCACGCAGGTGCGAATAGACGTTCTCGCCCGTCACGATCGCGTCGTCGACGACGATGCCGAGGACGATGATGAAGCCGAAGGCGCTCATCATGTTCAGGCTGATGTCGAAAAAGTACAGCACGATGAACGAACCCAGAAAGCTGATCGGGATGCCGAGAAACACCCACGCAGCGATCGCCGGGCGCAGGAACAGCGACAGCAGCAGGATGACCAGCACGCTGCCCTGGATTGCGCTCGAGGTCATGATGCCGAGCCGGTCCTTCAGCCGAGCCGAGTCATCGTCCCAGTAGTCGAGCTCCATGCCGACCGGCAGCGTTCCCTGCCGTGATGCGATATACGCCTTGACCTTGTCGGATATCTCGATGGCGCTCTGATTGCCCACCCGCGCGACGTCGACGAATGCTGCGTGCTTGCCGTTGAAGCGCGTGCGCAGCGACTCCTCCTCGAAGCCGTCCACGACCCGTGCGATGTCGGACACGCGCACGATGCTGCCGTCCGGGTTGGTCTTGACGACGATGGACTCGAAATCGGCGCGCCGGTAGGCCTGTCCTTTCGAGCGGATCAGCACGTCTCCGGCATCGGTACGGACGTTGCCGGCGGACAAATCGACGGAGCTGCTGCGCACGGCCCGCGCCAGGTCGTCCAGCGTCACGTCGAACTCGCGCAGCCGGTCCGGCGATGCCTCGATCGCAATCTCGTAGCGGCGCACCGAATCGAGCTCGGCCTGGGTGATGCCGTCGATGCGCAGCAGGTCGTCGCGCACCTGTTCTGCGAACAGTCGGATTTCTTCCTCGCTGTAGTCGCCCGCGACGACGACGCTGATCACCGGCCATTGCCGGGTGCTCAGGCTGACGATGGGTTTTTCCGTGTCGGCGGGAAAGGTGTTGATCGAGTCGACGCGGTTCTTGATGTCGTCGAGCAGTTCGCGCGGATCGTAGTCGGAGTCGATCTCGATCCAGACCCGGGTGCTGCCTTCCACCGATCGCGACGTGATCTTGTCGATGCCCTCGAGGTCCTGAACGGCCTCCTCGATGCGAACGGCGACGCCGAGCTCGACGTCTTCGGGGGTCGCGCCCCGCAGCGGCACCGACACCGTGACCGTGTCCGGCTCCGAGTGCGGGAATACCTCGAGGCGAATGCCGTCGTTCAGCGCCAGGATGCCGCCGAGGATGATCGTGATCATCAGCAGGTTGGCGGCGACCGAGTTTCTGGCAAACCAGGAAATCATGACGTTTCGTCTCCGCGCCGCAGCGGGCGCCCGGTGCCGGGTTTGCTGCCTTCGTCGCCGTTCATCACCGAACCCCGGATACCGGAGGTGACCTGTCCGAGCGGCGTCGTAACCAGCGCGTCACCCGGCTGCAGGCCGGCGCCAACCACCGCTTCGGTGTCGTTCTGCCACGCGATCTCGATGTCCCGCCGCTTCAGGATGTCGTCTTCGACGACGTACACGTAGGCGCCCTGGTAGATCGTGTTGTTCGGGATGACGAGCGCATCACGCACGGTCTTGCCATCGAGCCGGACGGAAACGTACTGGCCGATCTTCAGCGGCGCCTGGCCCTCGCCCTGGCGGCCGGAGCCTCCGGCTGCCGGGAAGTCGCGCCGGCGCCGGCCACTATGCCGCCCCCGCCGGTCGTCGTCGCCGAGCCGATCGTCCGCGAGGTCATCGAGTGGGACTACTTCACCGGCCGCCTCCAGGCGGTCGAGGCGGTCGAGGTCCGCGCCCGGGTGGGCGGCTACCTCGACGAGATCCACTTCAAGGACGGCGACATGGTCGAGGAGGGTGCCCTCCTCTTCACCATCGACCCCCGCCCCTACGAGGCGGCCCGCGATCAGGCCGCCGCCCGGCTGGAGCAGGCACAGGCCCAGCTCGAACTCGCCCGGCGCGAGCAGAATCGC
>CALKYK010000367.1 GCA_938003715.1 uncultured Gammaproteobacteria bacterium | reverse complement strand
GGCCAGGCGAAATAGTCGCGGAAGAAAATGGCGTAAAGGCTGACGGCAATCACCAGTGCCCAGAACGTGGCGCGGACCATCGGCTGTTGCCAGGGCAGGGCACGTCGCCACGTGAATTCGCCTTCCTTCTGGGTGAAATAGCGCAGCAGGTAGTACAGCAGCACCGCTTCGGCGAGGTAGTAGACGCCGAGCAGGTTGGCGTCGTGCATGAAGCCGAAAACGGGCACGATGATGCCGATCAGAATCATCGCCACGCCCGGCAGGAACGTAACGCCCAGAATTTTCCCCCAGCCGTACTGCGGATACGGCGTCTGGTCCGGTAATGGCTGCATCGGTTAGCTCCGTCGTTCTGTTATTCGTATGCTGAGTCCAGCGTTACCGCGCCCGTCGGCCACTCGCCGTCGAGAAACGTGTTGATCGCGTCGATGACGATATCGCGCTGTTCGATGTGAGGAAAGTGGCCGGCCGGCGAAACGACCAGCAATCGGGCGTTCTCATACCCGGAAACCCAGGCTTCGGCGCCCGCCAACGGGATGCCGTCTTCGCGACCGTGAATGACCAGCCGCGGGATATCCAGGCGGCCGAGGTCGTCACGCCAGTCATAGTCGCCAAAGCTCGGCAGCAGCGCACCGAAATACGGCCACAGGTTTTCCGGCCACTCGTTTTCGTAGACGCAAACGTCGGGAACCTGGTCGATAAATGCCGGATCGGCGAAGTTGGACGGGGCCAGCAGTGCGTTGTACTGGCGGCAGTATTCGTCCCCGGCATCGTCGAATGCTCCGGCCTCAGCGCGCGCGACCAGCGCGTCTATTGCCGCCTCATCGACCCGCTGGTTGCGCGCGTCGCCGCCGGCATCCCGCATGACCGAGGCGGCCGGCGGTACCGCCGCCATCTGTATGAGACGGGTCACCCGGTTGGGGTAACGAAGCGCATAGACGGCCATTTCCATGCCGAGCCCGGACCAGCCCAGCAGCGCCATCTGCCGGATGCCGAGTGCCTGCCGCAGGTCTTCAAGATCCTGAACCTGGCGGTCAAGGGACACGGTCGACAGGTCGGCGCGCCTCGAGCGGCCGCGGTTGCGCGGATCGTAGAACACGACGCGGCGGTGTTCCGATAGTGCGTCAAAGAGCTGCGGCTCGAGGTAGAAGCCGACCGGCACGACGAGCACGTCGCTGCCGCTGCCGCCGCGTGTGAAAAAA
>CALKYK010000366.1 GCA_938003715.1 uncultured Gammaproteobacteria bacterium | reverse complement strand
ACAGCGCAGCGTCGTCCGCCGGCCGGTTCAGGTCGACGACGTAGCGCGAGTATTGCGCAACCAGCACATGCGCGCCGAGCGCTTCCGCGAACGCGTAAAGGCGAGACACGTGCCAGTCGGTGTCGGGAAGCGCGCGACCGGCTGTGGTCATCCGCTCCGCCTGCCCCGGCGCGAGCCCGCGCCCATCGTGCGGCACGCTGACCAGCAACGGCAGGTGGCCCTTGCGGTAGCGGAAGACGTCGCTCACGCAGCGTGGCTCGGCAGGATATCGGCGCAGTGTGGCACGAACTCGCCGTCGCCGATCAGCGCGGTCACATTGTCGATATCGGGCTTGAGCGAGCGGTCCTCGTCGTAATGCCGTGATACGCGCCGCAGCACGGCGATCGTTTCCTCCAGCACCGATGAACTCTGCTGCGGATGTTGCATTTCGATGCCCTGCGCAGCAGCGAGCAGCTCGATCGCGACGATGCGCATCGTGTTGTCCAGCATCGCGTGCAGGCGGTTCGCGGCAAACGTTGCCATGCTGACGTGATCTTCCTGGTTCGCCGAGGTCGGGATACTGTCGACGCTCGCCGGATGGGCCAGCGACTTGTTTTCCGAAGCGAGCGCGGCGGCGGTCACCTGCGCCATCATGAAGCCGGAATTGAGACCGCTGTCGCTTACGAGGAACGGCGGCAGTCCGGACAGGTGCGAATCGATCAGCAGCGCGATGCGTCGCTCGGACAACGCGCCGATCTCGGCAACGGCGAGCGCGAGGTGATCGGCGGCAAACGCGACCGGCTCGGCGTGAAAGTTGCCGCCCGAAAGCACCGCGTCGCTGTCGGCGAACACCAGCGGGTTGTCAGTGACGGCGCTCGCTTCGATCGCGAGCACCGACGCCGCGTGCCGCAACACGTCGAGACACGCGCCGGTCACCTGCGGCTGGCAGCGAATGGAATACGGGTCCTGCACCCGGTCGCAATCAATGTGCGAGGCGCGGATGTCGCTGCCCGCCATCAGCCGGCGCAAAGCCGCGGCAACGTCGGCCTGGCCGGCATGCCCGCGTACCCGGTGCACGCGCTCGTCGAACGGCGTGTCGCTGCCCTTGATTGCGTCGGCCGACATCGCGCCCGCGGTCAACGCGGCCGCGAGCACGCGCTCGGTGCGAAACACGGCGGCCAGCGCCAGCGCGGTGGATACTTGCGTGCCGTTCAGCAATGCGAGGCCTTCCTTCGGCGCCAGGTCGAGGATCGCGAGGCCGGCCTGTTTCAGCGCGTCGGCCGCCGGCATGACCTCCCCGCGGACGCGCACGTCGCCGCTGCCGAGCAGCGCGCAGGCGAAGTGCGCGAGCGGAGCCAGGTCGCCCGATGCGCCGACGGAGCCCTGCGCCGGTATCAGCGGATAGATGCCGGCGTTGATCAGCGCCGCGATCGCGTCGACAAGATCGCCGCGCACGCCCGAATACCCGGCCGCGAGCGCCTTGAGCTTCGTCACCATGACCAGCCGCACGATCTCGTCCGGCAGCGGCGCGCCCACGCCGACCGCGTGCGACTGGATCAGGTTGTCCTGCAGGTGCGCGAGTTCGGATGCGTCGATGCGGACGTTGGCGAGCTGGCCGAAGCCGGTGTTGACGCCGTAGATGCGCTTGCCGCTGGCGATGACCGAGGCGATCTTCGCCGCCGAGGCGTCGACGCGTGCTCGCGCGTCGGCGTCGATCTGCACCTCGACGGGCGCTTCATAGACGCGCCTGAGCTCTGCGAGCGACAGCGGCTCCGTACCAATCGCGAGCGCGCTCATCGTCCACGCCCCGCGTCGAGCATCGGCAGGTCGAGTTTCATCTCACGCGCGCATTCGATCGCTTCCTCGTATCCCGCATCGGCGTGGCGCATGACGCCGCTCGCCGGGTCGTTCCACAGCACGCGCCGGATGCGCGCCTCGGCAGCGTCCGTGCCGTCGCAGACGATGACGAGCCCGGCATGCTGCGAGTAACCCATTCCGACGCCGCCGCCGTGGTGGAACGACACCCAGGTTGCGCCACTCGCGGTATTGAGCAACGCGTTCAGCAGCGGCCAGTCGGACACCGCGTCCGAACCGTCCTGCATCGCCTCGGTCTCGCGGTTCGGGCTCGCAACGGAACCTGAGTCGAGGTGATCGCGGCCGATGACGACCGGTGCCTTCAGCTCGCCTTTCCTCACCATGTCGTTGAACGCGACGCCGAGCCGGTCGCGCTGGCCGAGGCCCACCCAGCAGATGCGCGCCGGCAGCCCCTGGAAATGAATGCTGTCGCGCGCCGCATCCAGCCAGTTGTGCAGGTGTGCATCATCCGGGATCAGCTCCTTCACTTTCGCGTCGGTGCGATAGATGTCCTCGGGATCCCCGGACAGCGCCGCCCAGCGGAATGGACCGATTCCGCGGCAGAAGAGCGGCCGCACGTAGGCCGGCACGAAACCGGGAAAGTCGAACGCGTCGAAGACGCCCTCGTCCTTCGCCATCTGCCGCAGGTTGTTGCCGTAGTCGAACGTCGGCACGCCGTCGGCATGAAAGTCGAGCATCGAGCGCACGTGCACCGCCATCGATTCCATCGCCGCGGCCGCCACCGCTTCCGGGTCGCTCGCCCGCTTCTCTTTCCATTCCCCAACGCTCCAGCCGATCGGCAAATAGCCGTTGGCCGGATCATGCGCCGAGGTCTGGTCGGTCAGCGCATCGGGCCGGACACCCCGGCTGTAGATTTCCGGCAGCAGCTCGGCGACGTTGCCGACCAGGCCGACCGACAGCGGCCGCCGCTTCGAGAGCGAGGCCTCGATCATCGCCAGCGCCTCGTCGAGGTCGTCCGCGCGCCGGTCCAGGTAGCCGGTCTGCAAGCGCTTCTCGATGCGGTCCTGCTGGCACTCGATCGCGAGCAGCGACGCACCGGCAATCGTCGCCGCCAGCGGCTGCGCGCCGCCCATGCCGCCGAGTCCCGCGGTCAGGATCCAGCGGCCGGCGAGATCGCCGCCATAATGTTGCCGGCCCATTTCGGCGAAGGTCTCGTAAGTGCCCTGCACGATCCCCTGGCTGCCGATGTAGATCCACGAGCCCGCGGTCATCTGCCCGTACATCATCAGTCCCTTGCGGTCGAGCTCGCGGAAGTGCCGCCAGTTCGCCCACGCGGGCACGAGGTTAGAGTTCGCGATCAGCACCCGCGGCGCGTCGGCGTGGGTGCGGAAAACGCCCGCGGGCTTCCCGGACTGCACAAGCAGCGTTTCGTCCTCTTCGAGTCGCCGCAGGCACGCGACGATCCCGTCGTAGGCGTCCCAGTTGCGTGCGGCCTTGCCGATGCCGCCGTACACGACCAGGTCTTCCGGGCGCTCCGCGACGTCGGGGTCGAGATTGTTCATCAGCATCCGGAGCGGCGCCTCGGTGAGCCAGCTTTTCGCTGACAGCGTCGTGCCGACGGGGGCGCGGATGTTGTTTCGCTTCGTCATGTCGTCTTTCCCTCTGCCGCGCGGGCATAGCCCGGCGGCGCGTAGTGTCCCGCGAGCTCGTAGCGGCTGCCCGGGTGATACAGCCGCGCGAACGTTACCGGGCGTCGCCGCACCCACGTGCGGCGGGTCACGAGCAGGCAGGGCTCGTCCCGCTCCATGTCGAGGTCGCGGCGCACGTCCCCGGGTACCGCGATCGCGCGCACCGACTGTTCGGCTTCCTGCAGCGGGGCAATCGCGCTCAGGTACGCGCTCGGCGTCGTATCCGAGAATCGTTCGTCGGCGAAACCGGGCGCAAAGTCGCGCAACACGAATCGGTCCTCGCGCTGGATCGGTATGCCGTTCTCGGCGTGGATCGCGCGCACGAACGACAGCTCGTCGCCGGGCTCGAGATCGAGCGCGGCAGCGGTTTCCTCGTCGGCGCGGCGCACGCCACGCGCCGTAATGCGGAGCGTGTGCGTGTGTCCGCGCGCGGCAATCTCGTCGGCAATGTTTCGCACCTCGAGCACGTGCGATGCAGCACGGAAATCGGCCACGAATGTGCCAACGCCGGCGATGCGCTCGACGTAGCCCTCCTCGTTCAGTTCCTTCAGCGCCCGGTTCGCGGTCATTCGCGAAACGCCGGTCGCGTCGACGAGCTCGTTTTCCGACGGCACCCGGTCCGCGGGTTTCAGCTCGCCCGACGAGATCTGTTCGATGATCAGTGTCTTCAGCTGCTGGTAACGCGGGACACTTCGCGCGCTCACGGTCTTTCCTCATCGAGATCGATGCGCTTCGCCAACCCGGTATACGCGGCGGCGGACGATGCTTCCGCGCGATGCACGCCATCTTCCACCTGCCAGGCCCCGGCGACCATGACGCGATCGATCGGCAACGTGAATCCCGAAAACACCAGCGCGTCCAAGAGCGAGCGGCCCGAGTGGCCGGCCAGCATCGGGCTATCGTCGTCGAGGACGACAAGGTCGGCCGGTGCGCCATTCGCAAGACCACCGGACGCGCTCAGGCCCGCGGCCTGCGCACCGCCACGGAGCGCGGCTTCGAACAGGCTGCGGCCGGTTTCCGGGCGCCCGACTGCGGCGACGTTGCGCGTTCTCATGGCCAGCCGTTGCCCGTATTCGAGCCAGCGCAGCTCCTCGAACGGGTTGACCGTGACATGGCTGTCCGAACCGATCGCGATGCGACCGCCGGCTTCGAGATACGGCTGCAGCGGAAAGAGGCCGTCGCCGAGGTTCGCCTCGGTGCTGGGGCACAGGCAGACGACCGCACCGCTCGCGGCGAGTGCCTCGGTCTCGCCGCCGTCCAGGTGCGTCGCGTGCACCAGGCACCAGTTTGCGCCGACACCCATTTTGTCGACGACCCCAGCAACGGGCCGCGTGACGAAAGTCGCCAGGCAATCGTCGCCCGCGCACGCCTGTCAGGCGACGGGCGAGGGACAGCGCACCTCGTCGCGCGCCGCGATGTCCGCCACCGCCTGCAGCGACGCCGGCCGAACCGCGCGCAGGCTGTGCGCGCCGATGCCGACGGAAACGGATGCGCCCGCTTTCGCCCGAACGCGCTCGTAGTGCGCGACGAACTCGTCGAGCTTGCGCACGAAGCGCAGCTGGTCGTCCGACGGCGGGCCGTCGTCGAAGCCGCCGCGCTCGTACAGGACCGGCACGTAGGCCAGGCGGATGCCGCTCGCTTCCGCGGCTGCCACGAGCGCATCGAACATCGCGTCGCCCGTCGCGGTCTTGCCAGGCTCGTTGTGCAGGTAGTGGAATTCGGCGACGGTCGTGTAGCCGGTCGCGACCATCTCGGTGTAGACGCGCGTGGCAATGGTTTCGAGCACCGCGGCGTCGACCTGCCTGGCAAGCGCGTACATGCGCGTGCGCCAGGTCCAGAACGTGTCGCGCCCGGGCCCGCGCTGCTCGGTGCGGCCCGCAAGCAGGCGCTGGAACGCATGGCTGTGCGCGTTGACGAGGCCGGGAATCACGATCCCGGCGCGAACGTCCGCATCCTCCGCTCGCGCGTCGCGATCGACGGTGACGACGATGCCGTCCTCGATGCCGAGCCTGACCTGCTCTGCCCAGCCGCCGTCGAGCAGCGCCAGCCGCGCGTGTATGGCTGTCATCGGACCTCCCCGCAAGGTTGTATATACAGGCTAGTGCATGCTACCGTCAGATGCAATTGGGCGCTTCGAAAAAGGCCTGGCATGCCGCACTGGGACCTGCTCCTGGACGAACTTCACCTGGCCACGATGACGGATGGCTACGGCATCGTGCGCGACGCGGCGATTGCAATTCGCGACGGCCGCATCGCCTGGGCCGGACCGGCGGCCGAGCGGCCGGCTGGTGACGCCGCCGAGACCGTATCGCTCGGCGGTCGCTGGGCTACGCCGGCGCTGATCGACTGCCACACGCACCTCGTTTTTGCCGGCAACCGCGCCGCGGAGTTCGCGATGCGCCTGGAAGGTGCGAGCTACGAGGAGATCGCACGCGCCGGCGGCGGCATCATGTCGACCGTCAGGCAGACGCGCGAGGCCTCCCGCGAAGCGCTCCTCGAGCAGTCGTTGGCACGGCTGGCGGCGCTGCGGGCCGGGGGCTGTGCAACGGTCGAAATCAAGTCCGGCTACGGGCTCGACGTCGACACCGAACTGCGGCTACTCGAAGTCGCGCGGGAACTGGGACGGCAGCCCGGCGTTTCGGTGCACGCGACCTGTCTCGGCGCGCACGCGGTGCCTGCCGAGTATCGCGAGTCACCCGACGCCTATATCGACCTCGTCTGCAACGAGCTGTTGCCTGTCGTTGCCGAACGAAACCTCGCCGACAGCGTCGACGCCTACGTCGAGTCATTCGCGTTCTCCGCCGCGCAAATCGAGCGCGTCTTTCAGACCGCGCGTGACCTCGGCTTGCCGGTGAGGTTGCACGCCGACCAGCTCTCAGACGGCGACGGCGCCGCCCTCGCCGCGCGGTTCGGCGCGCTGTCGGCCGATCATCTCGAATACGCGAACGATGCCGGCATCGCCGCAATGGCCGCCGCGGGTACGGTCGCGGTGCTGCTGCCGGGAGCGTTCGTCACTCTGAACGAGGACCGGCTGCCGCCGCTCGACGCACTGCGGAAACACGGCGTGCCGATCGCGGTCGCGACCGACTGCAATCCCGGCACCTCACCGCTCGTGTCGCTGCTGACGGCGATGGCGCTCGCCGCGAGCCAGTTCCGGCTGACACCCACGGAATGCCTGCAGGGTGTCACAAGGCACGCAGCGCGGGCGCTGGACTGCGAAGTCGACCGCGGCACGATCGAAACCGGCAAGCGCGCCGACATTGCAGTATGGAACGTCTCCCATCCCGACGAGCTGTCGTACTGGCTCGGACTGAACCCGCTCGAGCGCCTGTACGTGTCGGGGACGGGCGTGGCGTAAGCTTCGGTACCGGGCCCCGCTTCCCTCGCGACAACACGGTATGTACGCGCATCTCGCGACGTCGAAACGATTCATCCTGGTCCTGGGCCTTCTGACCGGGCTGGTCGCGTTCGCAATCGACATCAGCCTGCCGTCGATCCCGCCCATGGTCACCGACCTCGCGACCACGATCGCCCGCGGCCAGCAGGTTGTCGGCGCATTCATGGCCGGCCTCGCGCTCGGGCAGATGCCGGCCGGGCTGCTGTCCGATCGCTACGGCCGCATCCCGGTGCTGTACACCGGCATCGCGATCTTTGCCCTCACTGGCGTGGTGACGACGATCGCGCCCGACATCGAAACGATGCTCGTCGCTCGTTTCGTGCAGGGGATCGGGGCCGCGTCCGGCCTGGTGCTGGCGCGCGCGATCGTCCGCGACGTAGCCAGCGGCACGCAGGCCGCGCGCATGATGACGGCTTTGGTGATGATCTTCACCGCCGCGCCGATGCTCGCGCCGATGTTCGGCTCGTTCCTGACCACGCAGCTCGGCTGGCGCGCGCCGTATCTCGCCGTAACGGTCGTCGCGGTGGCGCTCCTGTACGGGATCAACGCGGTGCTGGAGGAAACGAATCCCGACGGCCGTAAAGATCAGCTGTCGGAGCAGTTCGCAACAAGCATCCGCTCATTCTTCTCGCGGGCGCAGTGCGTGTTCGGCGTGCTGGTCGTCCTGTCGACGATGATCGGCATCATGGCGATCGTCAGCGGCTCGCCGGGGCTGATCGTGGACGTCTACGGCTACCCGGTCGGCTCGTTCGGCTACATCTTCGCGCTGACGGGGGTCGCGATACTCTGCGGCTCGTACCTGAACCGGCGCCTGCTGCAGCGCTTTTCGCCGCAGCAGGCGCTCGGCCTCGGCGCTGCGCTGTGCCTCGCCTGCGGCGCACAGCTCGCCTGGTTCCTGGCGAGCGCCGAGACGAATTTCTGGTGGCTGTGGGCGAACGCCTGCCTGTTCATGGGCGCCACCGGCTTCATCATGCCGAACGCGACCGCGATCGCACTCGAGCCAGTACCACACATCGCCGGCGTCGCCGCATCGATCATCGGCACGATCCAGAGCATCGCAGGTGCGGTCAGCGCGATCGTCTGCGCCGCCCTGTATGACGGCACGTTCGAAAACGTCGCCCTGGTGCTTTGCGTGTCCACCGCGCTGATCGTCGTGCTGATTGCGCTGCGTCCCGCGGCCGCCGTCAGTCCAGCTCGGTAGTGATTTCGGCGACTTCTTTTCGCGACTGCGTCGGCAGCAGTTTCGGGTAGCCGTACCAGATCAGCCCGACCACGAACTCGGAGGCCGGGTCGATGCCGAGCAGCTCGAAGAACCGCTCGTCGCGGGTGATGAGACCGGTCGTCCATTTTGACGCGACGCCGGCTTCCGACAGGTAAAGCGCCAGGTTCTGCACGGCGCAGCAGCAGGCCGCGTAGTCCTCGCGCTCGGTCAGGGGATTGTCGGACCTGCGGCAGGTGACGAGCAGCCAGCCGGGTATCGCGCGCGCCGACTCGGCCTTGAACTCGGCGACCTCCTCGCCCTTGTTCTCGGCAACGATCGTGTGCAGCAGTTCGATCGTCTTCGTGATCGTCTGCGGGCCAAACAGGTAAAAGTGCCAAGGCTGCGTAAGGTGATGATTCGGCGCCCAGCGCGCGACCTCGATGGCGTCGAGCACCAGCCGCCGCGGAACGCGCTGCTTCAGAAACAGCTTTGTCGTGCGGCGCGCGCGGATGCGCTCCGCGAGCATCTGCAGCTCGCGATCGTCCGCGGTACCCGGAATCGACTTGGCCACGTGATCAGGCGCTCTCGATGATCATCGCGATGCCCTGCCCAACGCCGATGCACATCGTGCACAGCGCGTATTTGCCGCCCATCCGCTTGAGCTCGTACGCGGCCGTCGTCACGAGGCGCGCGCCCGACATGCCGAGCGGGTGCCCGAGCGCGATCGCGCCGCCGTTCGGGTTGACGTGTTCGGCGTCGTCGTCGATGCCGAGTTCGCGCAGCACCGCGAGTCCTTGTGCTGCAAACGCTTCGTTCAGCTCGACCAGGTCGATCTTGTCGAGGTACAGGTCGGCCAGTTCCAGCGCCTTGCGCGAGGCCGGAACGGGACCGATGCCCATGACCCTCGGCTCGACGCCTGCCGCCGTCCACGCGACGACGCGGGCGAGCGGCTTCAGGTCGTAGCGCTCGCACGCCGCGTCCGAAGCGAGCAGCAGCGCGCAGGCGCCGTCGTTGATGCCGGACGCGTTACCGGCGGTGATCGTGCCGCCGGCGCGCACGATCGGCGGCAGTTTTTCGAGGCCCTCGATCGTCGAGCCAAAGCGGGGATGTTCGTCCGTGTCGACGACGAGCGGGTCGCCTTTTCGCTGCGGCACGCGGACCGGCACGATCTCGTGCTTCAGCCGGCCGTCTTTTATCGCGCGCTCGGCTTTATGCTGGCTCGCGAGCGCGAAGCGGTCCTGGTCCTCGCGCGACACCTTGTAATCGTCGGCGACGTTTTCCGCCGTCTCCGCCATCGAGTCGATGCCGTACTGTTCCTCGAGTTTGCGATTGACGAAACGCCAGCCGAGCGTCGTGTCGTAGATCTCGGCGTTACGGCTGAACGCCGCGGTCGATTTCGCCAGCACGAACGGCGCGCGCGACATCGACTCGACGCCGCCGGCGATGATCACGTCCGCCTGTCCGGCCTGGATCGCATGCGCGGCGTTGCCGACCGCGTTCATGCCTGAGCCGCAGAGACGGTTCACGGTCGCGGCCGGCACGTCGACGGGCAGGCCGGCCAGCAGCGCGGACATGCGTGCGACGTTGCGGTTGTCCTCGCCGGCCTGGTTCGCACAGCCGTAGACGAGGTCGTCGATCTTTTCCGGCGGCAGCCCGGGATTGCGTTCAATCAGCGCGGCAATCGGCACCGCCCCGAGATCGTCGGTTCGCACGGACGAGAGCGCGCCGCCGTAGCGACCGATCGGCGTGCGCACCGCGTCGCAAATCCAGGCATCGGGCATGGGAAGTCCTTTCTTGATCCGGTCTAGGGCTGCGGCGATCCGGCTGCTTCGCGGCGCTCGCCGTCCGCCGCATTATAGGTGCGTCCGAGCCACACCGCCGACGCCGCCCACACGGCGGCGACGATCGAAGCCATCACTGCGACGCCCGTCAGTCCGAGTCCGAGCGCGGCCGTAATGCCGGTGTAGGCCCAGGCCGTTGCCATGTCGCCGCCTCGGTACACCACTACGTCGATGACCGGCTTCGCCTTGTAGCGCATGTCCTCGTCGACCAGCGTGTACAGCATTTCCCGCCCGGGGCGGGTGATGGCGTAGTTGCCCGCGCGGCGCACGACCTGCAGTGTCACCAGCACCATCAGCGCCGGCGCCGCCGCGACCAGCAGCCAGCCACCGACCAGCAGCACCGGCAGCAGCCCGAGCGTGACGGACATGCCGAATCGCGTAGCCAGCCGCCCGGTGCCGAACAGCGCGGTGACGATCGCGAGCGAATTGACGACGAAGTCGATGCCGCCCCACCACTGCTGCTGCGATTCCCGTTCGAACGGGCGTACCAGGTCGCGAAACTCGAAATAGAAGAACGTGTTCATCGCGACATACAGCAGGATGAACACGGCGATGCCGAGCAGGTAGCGATTGCTCAATACCAGCGTGAACCCGGAAAACGGGTTCTTGCCGAGCCGCACCGGCTGCTCGAGATTCGCCTCGAGGCGGGCGTGCCCGAGATCGGCCGACTTGAGCCGCTGCAGGACGACGGACAGCGGCACCGGCACGACCAGCCGTGACGAGGCGATCAGCATCAGGTTCAGCGTGCCGATGGCCGGCGCGAAGAAAGTGACCAGGCCCGACCCGGCCAGCGCGCCGGCGCTGGCGCCGGGGGCAATGATCGCGAACAGCCGCGGCGCCTGTTCCCGGTTGAAGATGCCGGAGACGAAGCTCCAGAACACGGACAGGTGAAAGAGGCTGAAGATCGACAGCCAGACGTAAAACGTACGGTCGAGCCACACCGCGTCCGGCATGGCGGCTTCGCCGGCGTAGAACGCGATGAAGGTTGCGGCGAAGAATGCGTATACCGCCGGCACCAGCCGATCGAAGCGCACGTGCGGAATGATTGCGCCGTACACCGAGATCGCGATCGCGCTGAACAGGAACGTACTGGTCCACAGCGCGCTGATTTCGACGTCGGTGAAATCGCTGGCCATCGCGTCACGCACCGGACGCA
>CALKYK010000365.1 GCA_938003715.1 uncultured Gammaproteobacteria bacterium | reverse complement strand
CCGTCGATGCGTATCGTGCGTTCGGTGACGGCGCGATCGGCGTCGCCGTCGATCAGGCGGCCAGCGTGGATCAGGGTATCGGCGAATGCCGGTACTGCGGCGCACCATGCCGCCGCGAGGAGAGCTAAGCGTCTTTTCATGTCGGGTTCCGTGCTGCGAGGAGTCGTTGTTCTTGTGACCGGGCGGGCCCGGTCGTGATCGTCATCCTAAACGATCGGGGACGGAAATTGGCGTTTGTGCGAAGATAGGCGCCATTCCGGCCGCGGCAGCGGCCCAATAAAAATAATCAGAGGAGTGTTCGATGGCGGGTGGTACCGGTTCCGGTGAACAATGGTCGTCGCGATGGGGGTTCTTGCTCGCGGCCGTGGGTTTCGCGGTCGGCATGGGGAATATCTGGCGCTTTCCCTACCAGCTGGGCGAGAACGGCGGCAGCGCATTCCTTATCCTCTACCTGCTGTGCGCGCTCGGTATCGGCCTGCCACTGCTTATTACCGAAATATCGATGGGCCGCCGTGGACGGGCAAGCGCCTCGACCAGCGTCGTCAACGTGGCGATCGAGTGCGGGCAAAGTCGTAAATGGGGATTCATCGGCACGCTCGGCATCTTCTGCGCGTTCGTCATTCTCTCTTACTACTCGGTGCTGTCGGGCTGGACGCTCGACTATTTTCTGAAGGCGGCCACCGGCACTTTCGACGGCGTCGACGGTTCGCAGACGAGCCGCATGTTCTCCGACCTGCTCGGCAACCCGTGGGTGCTGATCTTCTGGAACACGGTCGTGCACGTGCTGATCATCGTGGTCATCAGCCGCGGCGTGCAGTCGGGCATCGAGCGCGCCGTCAAGATCCTGATGCCGGCGCTTTTCGGCGCCATCCTGATCATGGTGCTGTACGGCGTTTTCGCCGGCGACATGGTGTCCACGCTGCGCTTCCTGCTCGAACCGGATTTCTCGAAGATCACGCCGGGCACGGTCATGGCGGCGATCGGACAGGCGTTCTTCTCGATCGGCATCGGCATGGGCTCGCTGATCGTGTTCGGTGCCTACATGCCGAAGGACTTTTCCATTCCCCGTTCCTCGACCGCGGTGATTTTCATGGATACCGGCGTGGCGGTGGTCGCGGGCTTCGCGATCTTCCCGCTGGTGTTCCAGTACGGGCTCAACCCGGGCAGCGGACCCGGCCTGATCTTCGAGACGCTGCCGCTCGCGTTCGGCCAGATGCCCGGCGGGCAGCTGTTCGGTTCGATATTTTTCGTGCTGCTGATCTCCGCCGCGCTGTCGTCGTGCATCGGCCTCGCCGAAGGCGTCGTCAACTGGGTCGACGAACATCTCGGTATCGAGCGCAAGAAAGGCATCCTGTGGGTCGTGGCAGCGGCCTGGGTCCTCGGCATCGCTTCGATTCTCGGCTTCTCGACCTGGTCGAACGTGAGCCCGCTCGGATTCATACCGTCCTACGAAGGCCTCGACATTTTCGATACCTTCGACACGCTGGCGGCGAACAACCTGCTGCTGCTCGGCGGCGCACTGTCGGCGATCTTCTTCGGCTGGTTCGTACCTAAAGCGCTGAAGCTCGAGGAAATCAACGTCAGGGACGGGCTGTTCTTCGCGTTCTGGCGATTCATGATCCGCTTCGTGATCCCGCCGGTGCTGGTCCTGACGCTGGTGCTCGGCATCACCGAATAGGCATCGCCTTGCGCGGACCGGTCCTGCTGTTGCTCGCGGCCGCAACGCTTGCGGCCGCGCAGGAGCGGCCGACGATGCAAGGCGTGCTCGAGGCGAGCGACGCGTCGGACTGGCGGCGGCCGGATCCCGCGAACACGCTGTACCTGGAACTCGACGCCGGCCGGGTCGTGTTCGAACTCGCGCCGCACTTTGCGCCCCGGCACATCGACAACATCCGCAAGCTCGTCGCCGCGCGCTACTTCGACGGCCTGGCGATCATCCGCTCGCAGGACAACTACGTCGTGCAGTGGGGCGATCCGGACGTGTCCGGTGACGACCCGCGGTCGCTCGGCGCGGCGTCGGCGATGCTCGAGCCGGAGTTTTACCGGAGTGCGGCGGGCCTGCCGTTCACAAAGATCGACAGTCGCGATGCGTATGCCGAGGAGGTCGGCTTCAGCGACGGCTTCCCGGCAGGTCGCGACGGACCGGACGGGCGCGCCTGGCTGGCGCACTGCTACGGCATGCTCGGCGTCGGGCGTGCGACTTCGCCGCGAAGCGGCAGCGGCGCCGAACTCTACGTCGTGACCGGTCACGCACCGCGCCATCTCGACCGCAACGTGACGCTGGTCGGGCGGGTCATCGACGGCATCGAGCACCTGACGACACTGCCACGCGGTACGGGTCCGCTCGGCTTCTACGAAGATCCGTCCGAATACGTGCCGGTGCGCGCGCTTCGTTTCGGCAACGAGCTCCCGCCCGATGCGCGCATCGACGTCGAGCTGCTGCGCACCGATACGGATGCCTTTCTCGAACTCGTGGAGGCGCGCCGGTATCGCGCCGAGGACTGGTTCGTCGATCCGGCAGACAGGATCGGCCTCTGCAACGTGCCGCTGCCGTCGCGGTCGCCCGACTAGCCACCCGAGGAGGGCCTCGTGACCGGACGCTCCCGCACGGTCGTCATCGGCGCCGGGCTTGCCGGGCTCGCATCCGCACACGCTCTGCTCGCCGACGGCCACGACGTGCTGGTCATCGAGGCGAACAGCGCGCCCGGTCTCGGCACGAGCTTTGCCAACGGCGGGCTGCTGACGCCGTCGATGCCGGAGCCGTGGAACGGTCCCGGCGTCTGGCGGCACCTGCTGTCGTCACTGTTCGTGCGCGGCTCGCCGATGATATTGCGTCCTGCCGCGATACCCGGCCTGCTCGGCTGGGGCACGCGCTTTCTTAAGAAAAGTTCGCGGTCGCATTTCGAGGCGGCGACGCTCGACAACTACCGCCTGGCACGCTACTCGGTCGAACTGACGCTGGCAGTCTGCGAGCGGCATCGCTTCGACATCGACCTGTCTCGGGCCGGCACGCTGTGCATCTTTCGCACCGCAACGGACATGGCCGAGCGTGCCGCAATCAGCCGCCTGCTTGCCGACCACGGGCTGGCCATGCGCATCGTCGACGCGGACGAAGCCGTGAACATCGAGCCGGCACTTGCGCCGGTGCGCGACACGCTGGCCGGCGCCGTGTACCTGCCCGACGACGCACGCGGCGATGCGCAGGCATTCTGTGGTGCGCTTGCGTCGGTCGTTACCGGCGCGGGTGGTGAACTCCGCTACGACACGCGCGCAGTATCGGTGCTGGCGGAGGGCGGCGCGGTGTCGGGCGTCGCGACCGACGCGGGATTCGTGCCGGCACGACAGGTCGTGGTCGCCGCTGCCTCGGCGAGTCCTGCACTGCTGGCCGTCGCCGGCGTGCGTCTGCAGGTCCGGCCGGCCAAAGGCTATTCGATCACCGTGAATGTAGACGGCCTGGCCGGCCTGCCGAAAGTGGCGGTCCAGGACGACGCGACGCATGCCGTGCTGTCGGTGTTGGGCTCGCGCCTGCGCATCGTCGGCATCGCCGAATTCTCAGGCTTCGACGCGACGTTGCCGCCGCAACGCATCGCGCATCTCGAGTCCGTGCTCGACAGCTGCCTGCCCGCGATCGCGCCGAAGCTCGACCGGCGCAGGCTGAATCCCTGGAGCGGCTTTCGCCCGATGAGCGCCGACGGCCGGCCGTACATCGGCCCCTGCGGCTGGCGCGGGCTGTTCGTCAACAGCGGACACGGGGCGCTCGGCTGGACGCAGGCGATGGGTTCCGCGCGGCTGCTCGCCGACCGGATTGCAGGGCGCGAACCGGCCATCGACGACAAGCCGTTCGACGCAATGCGTGGCTAAAGCGCGCTCGACTTTATGACCAGCATCTTGTCGATCTGCATGTCTTCCATCGTGTACGGAATGCCTCCCGTACTGAGACCGGATTCCCGAAGACCCGCGAACGGCATTGCATCGTCGCGAAACGCGGTGTGGTCGTTGACCATGACGGCCGACGCATCGACGGCGCGAAAGACCTGCATGCAGCGATCGATGTCGCGCGAGAACACGGCCGCCTGGAACGCAACCGGCAGCGAGTTCGCCTGCGCGATCGCTGCGGCCAGGTCTTCGTATCCGTACACACACACGACCGGGCCGAATATTTCCTCGGTGCTGACTTTCGCATCGGGCGGCGGATTCAGCAGCACGGTCGGCGCATAGCAGCGCTCGCCGATTCGTTCACCGCCGCACAGCAGCTTTGCGCCGGCAGCGACTGCCTCGCCGACCCAGGCCTCGACGCGATCGACCTCGGCCGGGCGGATCAGCGGACCGACGTCGGTTTCGGCCAGTACAGGATCGCCGACCGACAGCGCCTGCGCCGCGGCCGCCAGCTCGTTGGCGAATGCCTCGGCGCCCGCGGCCGGGGCGAACACGCGCTGCACCGACACGCATACCTGGCCCGCGTGATAGAAGCCGCCTTTCGCGATCGATGTCACCGCTTGCGCGCGGTCGTAATCGTCCACGAGAAACGCCGGCGCCGCACCGCCGTGCTCGAGGGCGCAGCGGGTGCCGGGCGCAAGTTTCGAACGCAGCATCCAGCCGACCTTCGCGCTGCCGATGAAACTGAAGAATGCGACGCGGGAGTCGGTGACGAGCTTCTGCGCGGAGTCATTGCTGTCGGTAACGATCGCCTGGCAGGCGTCGCGCGGCAGTCCCGCTTCCCACAGGAGCTCGACGAAGCGCAGGCATGACAGCGGCGTATCGCCGGCTGGCTTGACGATGACCGGGCAGCCGGTCGCGACCGCGGGCGCGACCTGGTGCACGATCAGGTTCAGCGGATGATTGAACGCGCTGACTGCAACGACGACTCCGATCGGTTCTTTTTGGGTGAACGCGACGCGATTCGTCGTCGCTTTCGTCGTGCCGACGGGAATCACGTCACCCGGGTGCGAACGCAGCGTTTCGATGCACAGAGACACGCCGTCTATAGCGCGATCGACTTCGACCTGCGAATCTTTGAGTGGCTTGCCTCCTTCGCTTGCGGCAAGCAGCGCGAGCTCGTCGCGCTGCGAGCGCATCGACGCCATCGTGCGCTCCAGGATGGCGATGCGCTCCGGGATCGGCAGCCAGGACGAGCGGTCGCGAAAGCGCCGGCTGGCCGTTTCGAGCGCGGCATCGACGTGTCGTTCACCGCCCGTTGCCACCGTCGCCAGGCAGCTGCCGTCGAAGGGCGAGACGACGTCGAGCTGCCCGGCGGCTTCGATGTCGTCGGCGATCATCACCGCGGCGACGTCTCTCGCGGGTGACGGGCTCATATCGACGCGGTGATCTCGCCGAGCTTTTTCGTCAGCAGCGCGTTCTCGCGGTAGTCGATCGGAACGACGACGAGGCTCGGGCCGTCCTGCGCGAATGCCGTTTCCAGGGCGCCCTGCAGATCGGCACTGTCGGTCACGAGCTGGCCGTGCCAGCCGAATGCGTCGGCAAGCTTGGTCCAGTCCGGGTTGCCGAACGACAGGTCGGTGTGCTTGCCGAAGTGCGTTTCCTGCTTCCACGCGATCAGGCCGTAGCCGTTGTCGGCCCAGACCATGACCACGATGCGGCTGCCGAGACGTGCGGCCGTTTCCATCTCCTGCACGTTCATCATGAACCCTGCATCGCCGCAAACGGCGAGGATGCGGCGGTCGGGATGCACGATACTGGCGCCGATTGCGCCGGGCAGCGCGAATGCCATCGAGCAGAAGCCGTTCGGGATCAGGCAGGTATTCGGTTCGTGGCACTGGTAGTGGCGTGCAATCCACATCTTGTGCGCGCCGACATCGGATAGCAGGATGTCGTGCGGGCCCATGACCTGGCGCGCATCCCACAGCGCCTTCTGTGGCCGGATGCTGCCCTCGGTGCGGTCATCCTTGTGTTCCTCGAAGTCCTTTTTCATCGCCTCGCGGCAGGCGCGCTGCCCGGAAAAATCGAAGTCGAATTTCTTCGCGCGGTCGACGCGTTCGTTGAACATCCACAGCGTGGGGGCGCGGTCGCCGATCAGTTCGCCTTCCGGGTGATAGTCGTCGTCGATCTCGGCGGCGAGAAAATCGGCGTGCACGATGCGCTTTTTGCCGCCCGGGTTCCACAGGTGCGGATGGTATTCGACCATGTCGAAGCCCAGCGTCAGCACCAGGTCCGCATCGTCGATCGCTTTCGCGATCCGGTCCTTCGTCCCGAGGCCGATCGTGTACAGGCAGTACTCGGCATCCATGTCGACGCAGCCTTTCGCCATGAACGTGCTGATGACGCCGATGCCGGTCTTTTCGCACAGGACCCTGAGCTGCTTGCTCGCCCGTTTGCGTATGCAGCCGTTGCCGGCGAGGATCACCGGGTGTTTCGCCTTCTGCAGCAGATCGAACGCCTTGTCGACGATCTTGTCGTCCGGCACCGAGCGGCGAAAGCGGCGCGGCTTCATCGGCTGCATGTCGGTCTCTTCCGCGGCGATGTCTTCCGGCAGCTCGATGAGCACCGCACCGGGCTTTTCGGTACGTGCGATCCGCACCGCCTTGCGCACGATCTCGGGAATCGTGTCCGGGTTGAACACCGTGGCGGCCCACTTCGTCACCGGGCGAAACATGCTGACCACGTCCATGATCTGGTGCGACTCCTTGTGCAGCCGGTCGGTGGAGCCCTGCCCGGTCAGCACAAGCATCGGCGCGCGGTCCATGTTCGAGTCGGCGACGCCGGTGATCAGGTTCGTCGCACCGGGCCCGAGCGTGCCGAGCGCGCCGGCCGGGTTGCCGGTGAGCCGGCCGTAGGCCTCGGCCATGAACGCGGCGCCCTGTTCGTGACGCGTGAGGATGAAGCGGATTTTTTTCGATTGCTCGAGGGAAATCATGAAGTCGGCGTTTTCCTCGCCGGGAACGCCGAAGATGTACTCGATGCCTTCCTCTTCCAGGCAGCGGACGAGCAAATCGGATGCTTTCATCGATATTTCCTTTGTTTTCTGACCGGCACGCCCCGCCAGCGGGTCGGCCTGATGCCGCAGGACTTGAGCATTCTGCCCGATCGTCGCTGGAATCGCGCGTCGGTCGCCCCTATGCTGGCGGCCCGTAATCGCACCGAGACACAGATGCGCAGGGCCTCAGCGGCAATAATCGTCATCCTGGCTGCATGCGGCAGCGACGCACCGGCGCCGGACACCGTGCCCGGCCGCTGGTACACCGCCGCACAGGTGGAAGCGGGGGCGCCGCTGTACCAGACCTACTGTGCTGTCTGCCACGCGGCCGACGGCAGCGCGACCGCGGAGTGGCGGACGCCCGATGCGAACGGCAACTACCCGCCGCCGCCCCTGAACGGCACCGCGCACACCTGGCACCACCCGTTGGAGCAACTCGACACCGTGATCGCGAACGGCGCAGGAGCCTACGGCGGAGTAATGCCCGGATTCAGCGCAGTCCTCTCGCGGGACGATCGGCTCGCCGTCGTTGCCTGGTTCCAGAGCCTGTGGCCGGACGAGATCTATGCGCGATGGGAGGCGATCGACGCGCGCAGCCGCGAATAACACCGGGCCCATCACGGCGAGCCGGGCGGCAATCCGCCACGAGCTTGATGGTATATTCGAACCAACCATACGGGAGACAGGGCCATCTTCGACCTGCTGTTCAATTGGGACGAGGCATTGCGCTACGGGACGGACGTGCTCGTATACCTGATCATGGCGCTCATCGGCACCGTATTCTTCCTGTTGAGATTGCTGATCGCGCTGTTTTTCGGCGGTGACGGCGACATCGACGGTGATCTTGCCGACGCCGGCGGCGACGGCGCGTTCAGCCTGTTTTCGTTGCTCTCGATCCTCGCCTTCTTCATGGGCGCCGGGTGGATGGGCCTCACGGCGCGCGTCGACTGGGAACTCGGCGGCATGGCCTCCGCGGCTGCTGCGACGGGCTTCGGCTTTGCGCTGATGCTGATGGCATCGGGCATGATGGCCTTCGCGAGGAAGCTGTCGAAATCCGTGGAGTACGACCTGGGCTCCGCCGTCGGCCGCACTGCGAAGGTGTACATGACCATTCCGGAAAAAGGCGCCGGTCAGGGCAAGATCCAGGTCTCGGTTTCCGGGCGCCTGAAAGTGCTCGACGCGATCAGCAACGGACCACGGCTCGTCGAGTTTTCGAGCGCGCGGGTGGTCGCGGTACGCGACGACGGCACGTTCGTCGTCGAAGCTGCCGACTGATCTCGAAATAACGACAATAAGACAAAAAAAAGAGAGTCAATCATGCTGCAAGGGGTGACACCCGGACCGTTGATGCTGGTCGTATCGATCGTCCTGCTGGTCGCGTTTTTCCTCGCGATCCTGATTTCACAATACAAGAGATGCCCGTCGAACCGGATCCTGGTCGTGTACGGCAAGGTGACGGGATCGCGCGCGGCGCGCTGCATTCACGGTGGCGGTACATTCGTGATCCCGCTGTTGCAGAGTTACGGTTTCCTGTCGCTCGAACCGCTGACGATAGAAATCGAACTGCAAAGCGCCCTGTCGAAAAAGAACATTCGCGTCAACGTGCCGTCGACGTTCACGATTGGCGTTTCGACAGATCCTGACATCATGAACAACGCGGCCGAGCGTCTCCTGGGCCTGGATGAAACCCAAATAGCGAACCAGGCCAAGGACATCATCCTGGGCCAGATGCGCCTGGTGATCGCCACGCTGTCGATCGAGGAAATCAACCAGGATCGCGAGAAATTCCTCGATCTCGTTAACAAGAACGTGAATTTCGAGCTGAACAAGATCGGGCTCGAGATGATCAACGTCAACATCCGCGACATCATGGACGAGTCGGGATACATCGAGGCGCTCGGACAGAAAGCGGCTGCGGAGGCGATCAACAAAGCGAAAGTCGAAGTCGCTGCTGCCGATCGCGAAGGCGCCATCGGGTCGGCGACCAACATCAGGGAGCGCGATGTCGAAGTCGCGCAGCAAAGCGCGCAGGCCGCTACCGGTACCAAGGCAGCAGAGCGCGACCAGCGTGTCCAGGTTGCCAGTCTCGAGGCCGAGGGCATTGCGGGCGAGGCGGAGGCGAAGCGCGCACAGGAAGTTGCCGTGGCCGAGCAGTCCGCCATTGCGACCGAAGGCAAGAAACGGGCGGAAGCCCAGCAGCGCGTCGAAGTGGCAAAGCTCGAGGCCAGTGCGATCCAGGGTGAGAACGAGAGCAAGGCCGAAATTGCGGACTACCAGGCCGAACTGGCCAAGCGCCAGGCCGAAGCCAAACGGCGCGGCGAGGTGGCAATGGCCGAGGCGACCCGCGACGTGCTGAAGGCCGAAAAGGACCAGGAGATCGCGCGGCTCGAGAAACTCGAGGTTTCGCAGCAGATCGTCGAACAGCGCAAGGTCGAAATCGAGGCCGACGCGGAGGCGGAACGCCAGCGGCGGATCGCCGCCGGCGAAGCGGACGCCATCCTCGCCAAGTACAAGGCGGAAGCGGAGGGCATCCAGAACGTGCTCGAGGCCAAGGCGAACGGCTACCAGCGACTGCTTGAAATATGCGGCGACCGAAAGGACATCGCGCCGTCGCTGTTGATGATCGAGCAGCTGCCGACGCTGGTCGCCGAACAGGTCAAGGCGATCCAGAATCTGAAGATCGACAAGATCACGGTCTGGGAGAACGGCGCGGAGGGCAACGGTGCGACCAGCACCGCCGGGTTTCTCCGCGGCATGATCGGCGCACTGCCGCCGCTCCACGATTTGGCAAAGCAGGCCGGCGTCGAGCTACCGGCCGCGCTCGGCAGGGTCGAGGACGTGGCTGAATCGGACGACGATCCCCCGCCCGGCCCGAAGCAGGCGAAGTTTCGACGCAAGAAGCAGGATTAGGTCGAACTCGACCAGGCACGCGGCGTAAGTTGCCGAATTTCCGAAGATTACGCCGAATACAGGGCTGGAAAGGGCACTGGATCACAGCCGGCGATCGCCATCCCCCGTACACTGTCCGATGATGTTATGTCCGGTGGCGGGTACGCCCTATGTCCGCAGCAATGACGCAGCGCTCGTTACAGAAGAAAGTTTCTGCGACCCTGCTCGTGCTCATGGCCGCGCTCGCGGTGCTGATCTACGCGGCGCTCGAGAGCATCGTCGCGCCGGCCTTCGACCAGCTCGAAGTCGATGACGCACGCACCAACCTGATCCGCGCCGAGCGCGCCATCCAGAACGATCTCGACAACCTGTCCGCCATCACGGCGGACTGGGCGCTGTGGGACGACGCCTACGACTACGTCACCGGTTCCTATCCGACTTTCCGCGCATCCAACCTCGACCGGCCGACCCTGACCAACCTCGGGCTGAACCTGCTGGCGATCTACAACGCGGACGATGAGCTCGTCTGGGGCCAGGCGGACTACCAGGACGCGCTGGCGGACATCGCGAAGCTCGGCATCCTGCGCGACGGCAGCGCGACGGCGGAATACCTGCTCGATCACACGGGCGAGGAGAGCGCCAAGGTCGGGCTGGTCCGGACGGCACTCGGTCCGATGCTGATCAGTTCCTGGCCGGTGTTGCGCAGCGACAGCTCCGGTCCGATCGCAGGCACGATGATCATGGGCCAGTTCATGGACGAGCCGCGCATGGAGGCCCTGCGCCGGCGCACCGAAGTGCAGCTCCGCTGGACCCCGATCGCGGTCGGCAACGTGGTGGAACTGCCGTTCGAGTTGCCGCTCAATCGCTCCGATGCGGGAACGATCCTGCACGAGACACTGGACACGGCGGTAATCAGCACCGGCATGCTGGTCGACATCTTCGAGCAGCCGCTTTTGACGCTGTCGGTGCGCACGCCGAGAAACATCTCCGCACTCGGCGGCAGCACGGTCGGAACGGCAACGATTTTCACCGGGCTGGCCGCCGTCATCGTCGCGCTGGCCGTATGGCTGCTACTGCGGCGCATCATCGTGCAGCCGCTGGAAGGCCTCGCCGGACACATCACCGCGGTCCGCCGTAGCGGCGACCTGACGCGGAAGTACGAGGATACACGGGGCGACGAGATCGGCGCCCTGACGCGCGAATTCAACAAGCTGACGAATGAACTGAACGAGGCCCGCCGCCTGCTGCTCGACCAGTCGTTCAAGGCCGGCAAGGCGGACACCGCGGCCGAGGTGCTGCACAACATTCGCAACGCCATGACCCCGCTGATCAACGGCATCGACCGCATGCAGGGCGGCATCGGCGCCATCCGCAAACTCAAGGTGCAGAAGGCCGTGGACGAACTGGCCGCGGGCGACTGTCCCCCTGACCGGGCGGCCAAGCTGCTGCAGTACATCGAATCCGCGTTCGAGCATGTCGACGCCTCGAGCGAAAAGGCCATCGAAAACCTGTCCATCGCGGCGCGACAGGCACGCCAGGTCGAGGAAATACTGGCGGACCAGGAAAAGCACGCGAAAGCGGCGCCGGTGATCGAATCGCTGCGGCTCGACGAAGTGCTGAAGGAAGCGACGCTGATGATCCCGGATACGGGGTCCGCCGGCGTCGACGTGCGGCTCAACAACGGCGTGAACGGCGTATCGGTCGCCGGCCACCGGGTCGGGCTCGTGCAGGTGATGGGCAACCTGATGCTGAACGCCTACGAGGCGATCGAACGCAGCGACAGCCCCAGCGGCTGCATCGACCTTTCGGCGGACACCGAAAGTGTCGAGGGTACGGACATGGTCCGGCTCACCGTCAGGGACAGCGGCTGCGGATTCGACGACGAGACCGGCGAGCGCATTTTCCAGCGCGGCTATACGTCCAAGGTCGGCCCGACCGGCGGGCTCGGCCTGCACTGGTGCGCCAATGCGGTGGCCGGAATGGGCGGACGCATCTACGCGCGCAGCGACGGGCCGGGGCGCGGCGCTGAATTCAACGTGCTGCTGCCAAGAGCTTCGGGAGAAGAAAGTTGAACATGCACTCGGCGGAGGAATCGATCCGCATCCTGATTGCCGATGACGATGAGCACATTCTGGAGTGCTATCGCGAGGCGTTCGGCGTCGAAGATCGCGCCGATGCGACCCGCGAACTGAAAGCGCTCGATGCCGAGCTGTTCGATGACGAAGTCGAAGTCGGCGAGGCGCCGAGCTTCGAGGTGGTCGCGTGCCGCCAGGGGCTCGAAGCGGTCGAGATCGCGAAAAAGGCGGCCCGGGACGGGTGCCCGTTCGACGTGGTCATACTCGACATTCGCATGCCGCCGGGTATTTCCGGCGTGGAAGCCGGCAGCCGGATTCGCGAAGTCGATCCCGACGTCGAGATCATTTTCGTTTCCGGTTTCTCCGACGTGCCCCGCGCGGAACTCGAGCAGCGCGTGCCGCCGCCGATGAAACTGCACTACTTCAACAAGCCGCTCTCCTTCGTCCAGCTTGCCGAGGACGTCGCGGGCATGGTGCATCACCCGTGAGCGTGCCGGCAAACCCGCTGCCGGACACGTCCACGACGAATCGCATACTCGTCGTCGACGACGACAAGGCGCTGATCGGCGAATACCTGCGCTGCCTCGGCGAGGACTTCGAGCCGGGATCGGCGGTGTCGACGCTGGGCGACCTCGAAAAGGTACTGTTCGGCGACGAAACGGACGAGCGTGGTGCGGCGCGGTTCGACGTGGAAGCCCGCTCGCAGGGCGAAACGGCGGTCGAGGCGGTCGAGGAGGCCTGCGCTGCCGGCAACCCGTTTTCCATCGTGTTTCTCGACATTCGCATGCCGCCCGGCATCGACGGCCTCGAGGCGGGCAAGCGCATCCGCGAAATCGACCCGAACGTCAACATCGTCATCGTGACCGGCTCGATGAGCCCGGAGCCGGAAGATCTCGGCTCGATCATTCCGCCGGCCGACCGCGTCTTTTTCTTCAAGAAACCGTTTCATGCCATCGAGTGCCGCCAGCTCGCGGCGGCGCTGTGCGGCAAGTGGCACGCCGATCTCGCGCTACGCCGGGCAAACGACGTGCTCGAGCAGCGCGTCTGGGAGCGTACCGAAGCGCTGCACAAGCTCGCGTACTTCGACCCGGTGACCGGACTGCCGAATCGCCTGCGCCTGCTGGACGAGCTGCAGCTCCTGATCGATTCCGCGCCGTCCTCCGACCACAACACCGCCGTGCTGCTGATCGACATCGATCGCTTCAGCTTCCTGAATGAAACGATGGGATACGAGGCTGGCACGGAGCTGCTGATCGAGATCGGCCGGCGGCTGCAGCGGATCTGCGACGGGCTGGCCGACGGGCAGCCGACAGTCGTCGGTCGCTTCGGCGCGGACGAATTTGCCTGTGTGCTGCCGTCGGTGGACAGCGAAGATGCGCTCGAGGACATGGTCACGGAGATGCGCAAGGCGATCGAGGCGCCGTTCCTGATCCAGGACCGCGAGCTGTTCCTCAAGGCGGCAGCCGGCGTCGCCTGGCACCCGGTACACGGCCGCGATGCAAAATCGGTGTTCCGCTGCGCCGAGGCGGCCCTGCACCGTTCGATGCGGCGTCCGCAAGGCGGCGTGACGTTTTATCACAGCGACATGCAGTACCGCGCCCGGCACAAGTTCGATACCCAGGCCGAACTGCGCCAGGCGATCGAGAACGGCGAGATCATCGCCTGGTTCCAGCCGCAGCTTTCACTGTCGAGCGGGCGCGTGACCGGCGTCGAGGCGCTGGCGCGCTGGCAGCGTCCAGACGGCAGCATCGTGCCGCCGGCCGACTTCGTACCGCTGTCCGAGGAGATGGGCATCTCCGACCTGCTGTTCGAGAGCATCCTGCGGCACGTGTGCGCGTCGGTTGCGAACTGGCGCAGCGCGGTGAGCTGGGACGTGCCGGTCAGCGTCAACCTGTCCGCGCACCAGCTGCGCAACGACCGGCTGCTCGATCTGATCAAGGGCATCCTCAAGCAGCAACGCATCGACAAGCAGATGCTGAATCTCGAGCTGACCGAGACCGTGCTGCTCGAAGACCTGACGATCGCCCGGCCGGTGCTGGCCGAGCTGTCCGCGTATGGGATCGGCATTCACATCGACGACTTCGGCACCGGCTATTCGTCGCTGAGCTATCTTGCCGAACTGCCGGTCGAGACGCTGAAGATCGACCAGAAGTTCGTCGAACGCCTGACCGAGTCCGGAACCAATGCCCGCGTCGTGCAGGCAATCATCGCCCTCGGCAAGGCGATGGGTCTCGAAGTCGTCGCCGAAGGCGTCGAAACCGAGCAGCAGCTCGTGATGGTGACCCGCTTCGGCTGCGATGTCGCGCAGGGCTTTTTCATCGGCAAGCCGATGCCGGAAGCGGAGTTTCTCGACTGGTGTCGCGCGGTGGACCAGACCGCCACCGAACTGCCGCGGCTGCCCGCCGCCAACTGACGCCTGCCCCTCCGATTGCCCGCGGCGTGTGGCCGCGCGGCGGCGTGTTACATTCATTCGAATCGAACACGGCCTGCGGGGGACGGCATGAAAAAAAACCACTCTTTCACGATTTGCATGTTTTTGCTGTGCGTGGCCGTCACCGGTCCGGCCGGCGCCCAGGACACGGAGGACTACGATCCGGAAGCGCGGCTTGCCGAACTGGGCATCGAGTTGCCGCCGGCGCCCGAGCCCGTCGCCAACTACGTCAACGGGGTCAGGACCGGCAACCTGATCTTCCTCGCCGGTAAAGGCCCGCGCCGGGCCGACGGCAGTGAGATCCGCGGCAAGCTCGGCGCCGACGTCAGTATCGAGGAGGGCTACGAGGGCGCCCGCCTGACCGCCATCAACCAGCTCGCCGTGCTGAAAGCGATGCTCGGTGACCTGCGCAAGGTCCGGCGCGTCGTGAAGGTGCTCGGTATGGTCAATTCCGATCCGGATTTCGTGCAGCAGCCCGCGGTAATCAACGGCTTTTCCGATCTCATCGTCGCCGTCTTCGGTGACCGGGGCCGGCACGCGCGCGCGGCGGTCGGCATGGCGTCGCTGCCGCGCGGCCAGGCGGTGGAAATCGAGATGATCGTCGAAGTAGAGGACTAGGGGGACGTCATGCGCACCATTAAAAAGATCCTTTCAATTGTCTTATTGCTGTCGATAGCCGGCCTGCCGCAGCTTTCGGCCGCGCAATCCAACCCGCTGTGGACGCAGAAAAAGGTAAAGAACTACCTGCCGCACATGACGACCGCCGAGGTCGCGGCGCTGCAGCAGAAGTCGGACCTTGTGATCATCCCGGTCGGTTCGCTCGAGCAGCACGGTGACCACCTGCCCATCGGCACGGATTTCATCAACGGCGTCGAGCGCTGCAAGCTGATCGCGCAGGAGCGTGACATCCTCGTGGCGCCGGTGCTGATGGTCGGCCAGTCGCCCTATCACATGGGTTTCTCCGGCACGATCACGCTCAGGGCCGAAACGATCATCGATGTCCACCTGCAGGCCGTCGAGAGCCTGATCCGGCACGGCTTCCGACGTTTCATCATCATGAACGCGCACGGTGGCAACCGGGCCATCTCGACTTTGCTGGTGGACCAGATCAACCAGACCACCGCTGGCGTCGCGGTGAGCTTCGGCGAGGCCGTGCGGCCGTTCATGGAACCGTCGGACGAGCCACCGAGCACGGTGCTGGATCGACACGGCGGCACCGGCGAGCCGTCGAGCTCGCTGTACCTGATGCCGGATCTCGTGCAGCTCGACCAGGCGGTGCCGGCGGAGCTCACGCTGCCCGCGCATCTCGAGGCGATGCTGCCCGACGTCGTGGCCGGCGACCCGACCGCGTTGCAGCTGTTCCTCGCCGAGGGACTCAAAGCCGAGGAAACCGGCAAGCAGACGTCGTCGGCCGAGATGTCGACCACCGGCGTATGGGGTACGCGGGACCCGAGGGAAGGCAGCGCCGCGCGTGGTGCGGCCGACATGCGGCGCACGATCGACGCGGCCGTCCGCTTCATCGATCGCTGGAACGAATACGACGCGGTCGAGTGAGTTCGGGCGTGAGCGCGTAAGCGCGTTCAGTCGGCGAGGCCGGCCTCGGCGAGCAGCGTAAGCAGACCGAGCGCGATGCAGACGTGGCCGTCCACGTTCTGCCACCACTCGTCCGGAGAGTGCGAATTGCCGCTGATGCCGCCGCGGCTCATGGTCACGGCCGGGATGCCTTTCGAGATCGGCAGGTTCGCGTCGGTGGAGGATATGCGTAACGAGGGCTCGATGCCGAAGGCCCGGGTCGCGGCCATCGCGCGCTGCACGACCGACGAATAGAGGTCGCCTTTACCCGCCGGGCGGGTACCGACGCGCTCGACATCGACGGTGAGTTCCGGGCCGGTCAGGCGGCCCTCGTTTTCTTCCTGCAAAGCCTGCTCGACTGCGGCCTGCAGCAACGCATCGATGTCATCGAGCTTGTCCTGGCTGCCGGACCGCATGTCGACTTCCATCCACGATTCGAACGGAATGGAATTGATCGACGTGCCGCCGCCGATGCGGCCAACGTTGAAGCTCGTCTTCTCGCCGACAGAGGTCACGGTCGGTGCGTTCTCGTCAAAGATCGCGATGGCGCGGCCGAGAGCATGATGCGGGTTGGCCAGTCCGAATGCGCCCCAGGAATGCCCGCCCGGGCCGCGATACGTGATCCGGTAACGGTGTGAGCCGACGCCGCCGTAAACGATGCGATCGGACTCGCCGCCGTCGACGGCAATCAGCGCGTCGATTTTCTCCGCGCCGTCGCGGAACAGGTGTTTGACGCCCCGCAGGTCGCCGAGACCCTCCTCGCCGACGTTGCCGATGAAAAGAATGTCGGCCTCGGTTTCGATTCCCGCGTACTGCAGGGCCCGCAGTACGCCCAGGACCGTGACGAGGCCGCGCGTGTTGTCGCCGATGCCGGGCGCATACATTTTCTCGTCGTCGAAGCGAACGGTCACGTCGGTCTCGGCGGGGAACACGGTGTCGAGGTGCGCGCTGTAGGCGATGACGCGATCGCCGGACCGGCCGGGCCGGCGCCCGATCGCGTTGCCGACGTCGTCGATCGTGACATCCTCCAGACCCGCTTCGCGCAGCAGGTCGGCAAAGCGCGCGGCGCGCGCGGCCTCGCCGAAGGGCGGTGCGGGAATTTCGGTGAGTTCGATCAGGTCCGCGCGCGATCGCGGCTCGATCGCGAGGATGTGCGCCATCGCGCGCTGCACGATTTCGTTGCCACGCAGCGCCTCGATTTCGGCGCGATACCCGGGCAGCACGTCGGCATCAGGTCCTTCCTGCGCGCTCGCGACGCTCGCGGCCGCCGCAAAGGTCGCAACTGCAATGCCTACCGCAGCGGTTCGAGCTTTATTCATCGACATGTTCACTTCGTCAGTCGTTCGCGAGCTGCACGTAACCGACGCCGCGACGCATGACGATTTCCGTGCCGTACGGTGCCGAGAGCCGCTGCAGATCGCCTATTATCTTGCGCCCGAGATCGGCGTCGGCGAGAAGCGGCCGACCGCGCACCTGTCGCGGCAGGCCGCCGCCGAGCGTGATCGGGTACAGCGCGACCTCGCTCAGTTCGCCGCCGCGGAACGCGGGCACCGCGACGACGGATTCCCAGTTTTCCGCCAGCGCCGGGAAACCCTCGGTGTCGTTCTTGTAGCGTGCATCGTTGAAATCCGCGACGTGCGACTCGTCGTCGAGGTCGTAGGCCTCGTAATTCTCGGACGGGAGCCGGAGCAGCGTTTCGTTCTGGAAGATGAAGTTGCCGAGGCTGTAGAAGATCGGCCTGCCGCGGTAGATCTCGATGGCCCGCAGCACGTGCGGGCCGTGGCCGACAAACACGTCGGCACCGGCTTCGATCATGGCGCGCGCGAACACCGGCAGGAAATCGGCCGGGATCTCGCGGCGGCCGCCGTGTTCGTGTGCATGGATCGTGACGATGACGAAGTCCGCGACGCGGCTTGCATTGTTGACGACGGCGGAAATCTCGCGCACGTCGTCGGCGTTCGCCTCGCGACGAATCGCGTGCGCATCGCCCAGCGCGAAGTCGCGCCCCAGCATCTCCATTTCGCCCGGTTTGTCCGCATCCATGCCGGTCGGATTGCCGTCCTGGTCGGTGAACTCGTCGAGAGCCTCGCCGGTGCGGCGAAAATTCTCGTAGTCCGCCGAAGGCAGCACGTAGGTCGTCTTCAGGCGCAGCGGGTTCAGCCCGGGACGTGCCGGTACGTCGTCGCGGGAGCGGCCCGCGCGCATGTGATCGCGGAAGCTCGACGAGATCGACACCAGCGCCACCCTTGCTTTCGCGGTCTCTAGGAACTTCGCCTCGCGCGCTTCGGCCAGGCTCATGCCGACGCCCGCGTGCACGAGACCCGCCTCCTCGACATAGCGCGTCGTCAGGGTCTGGCCCAGCACGCCGTAGTCGCCGGTGTGGTTGTTCGCCCGCGACACGAGATCGATGCCCGCCCAGACCAGGTCGTGCGCGAGTTTCGGGTCCGCGCGCATCCAGGTGCCGCCGCTCTCCGCCATCGGGTACGGCTCGTAGTCGTGGAACAGCATCTCGAGATTGGTGAATGCGACGTCGGCCGAGCGCAGCAGTTCGATCATGCCGAGGTATTCCGGCTCGTCGTAGACCGACAGCTTGCGCGTGATGATCGAGTCGCCGGTCAGCGCCATCGAAAACGATTCGTCGGCGCTGCGGTACTGCGCGGTAGCCATGTCGGCGAGCAGCAGCGCGCATGCCGCTGCACGAAGCCACGGGTGTCTCGTCATTTTTTTCTCCCCCGCAATCGCTCCCGACTGTATGCGAATCACCCGGACGCCGCCAGTCACAGCAACCCGTACCAAAGCGAATTGCGCCCGAATCCGGGGAGGTATTTCTCACTCGAAAAGCCTCTTACTCGCTCGAAACACCTCCCCGGTCCCGGGCGCCTTTGCGTCATCGCAAGGCCCGCTTGACGCGGACGCGTTACTGCCCCTAGATTCGGAGCAGCAACGAGGGGGAAGAAAATGTCCAGACCAATACTGGCGTGCGCCTGCACGCTCATCCTGTCGACTCCTGGCGCGGCCGACGACGCCATCATGGATTTCATCGACGGCCGCTACGAATCGACGGCCAGTATCGCGCGTACGATCTGGGAGTTTGCGGAGGTCGGCTACCAGGAAACGAAGAGCAGCGCATTGCTGCAGGAGGAACTGGCGGCTGCGGGCTTCTCGATAGAAGCAGGCGTGGCGGACATACCGACCGCGTTCGTTGCGAGCTACGGCAGCGGCGGGCCGGTGATCGCGATCCTGGCCGAGTACGACGCGCTGCCCGGCATCAACCAGGACGCGACGGCGTCGAGACTGCCGATCGAGGACAAGCACGCCGGGCACGCCTGCGGCCACAACCTGTTCGCCGCCGGCTCCATCGGCGCGGCGGTCGCGGTGCGGCGCTGGCTGGAAGAGACCGGCACGCCGGGCACGATCCGTGTCTACGGCACGCCCGCCGAGGAGGGCGGCAGCGGCAAGGTGTACATCGTGCGTGACGGATTGTTCGACGATGTCGACATCGCGCTGCACTGGCATGCGAGCGACCGCAATTCCGCGGCCGCGCGCACGACGCTTGCAAACCGTTCGGCGAAGTTCCGTTTCCGCGGCATCTCGGCACACGCGGCGGGCGCGCCGGAAAAGGCGCGCTCTGCGCTCGATGCGGTCGAGGCGTTCAATTTCATGGTCAACATGATGCGCGAGCACGTGCCGCAGGAGACGCGCATCCACTACGTGATCACCGCCGGCGGCAATGCGCCGAACGTCGTGCCGGACTTCGCCGAGGTCTATTAGTACGTGCGGCACCCCGAAGCGCGTACGGTGCGGGAAATCTGGGACCGGGTGGAAAACGCGGCGCGCGGCGCCGCCGAGGGCACCGGCACCCGCGTGGACTGGGAAATCATCCACGGCAACCACCCGCTGCTGATCAACGAGACGCTGGCCCGGATGATGGACGAGAAGCTGCGCGAGGTGGGTGGTGTCACCTACAGCGACCACGAGCAGGACTTTGCCGAGGAAATTTACGCGACGCTGAACCAGCCGGAACTGGGGCTGGGCAGCCAGCGGGAGGTCCAGCCCTACGAAGTCACGCTGGGCTACGGGTCGACCGACGTCGGTGACGTGTCGATCGCGGTGCCGACGGTCGGGCTGAACACCGCGACCTGGGTGCCGGGCACCGCGGCGCACAGCTGGCAGTCCACCGCCGCCAGCGGCAGGTCGATCGGCTTCAAGGGTGCCCAGGTGGCGGCCAAGACGCTGACGCTCGCCGCGATCGAGCTCTTCGAGAACGAGGCGCTGCGCGAGGCGGCACGGGCGGAATTCGACGCCCGGCGCGGCGGCGACTTCCATTACGAGGCGCTCCTGGGCGACCGGCCGCCGCCGCTCGACTACCGGAATTGACCCAAGCGTAAAACGTTGTGGCTTTTGTGCAACGGCGGCGGGTACAGGTAGCCCGGAGCCCGGGCGGCGAAAAACCTGCGCCGGCCGCCTGTGCGGCGGCGGCAGGCCCGCTCAGCGGACAGGGACTTATCACTTTTTGTTCGTTTGACACCCCGTCGCGTCAGGCATACATTTGGTCCACGCACGGGTAGGTTTACCTACTACACTGCAATGTAGCGATTCATAAAGGGAAATGGTCAGGGAATGACGGCCGGCGCAATCGGGGGTGCCGGTTCAGGTGGGGGAGACGATACTTTTTTACAACAAGCGCGCAGGCGAACATCCGGGCGCCCGCATTTGTTTTTTCAAAATCTTTAAGGATCGGGGGAAACATCCTATGGCAAATCGCACGTTCAAGGCGACCGCGCTCTCTGCGGGCGTCGCAATGGCACTCGGGACGGCGCCGCCAACGCTCGCCCAGGACGACGAGATCGAGGAAATCCTCGTCACCGGCTCACACATTCGCCGCACAGAGTACGAAGGCAGGGCGCCGATCCAGATCGTCGACGCCGATACCATCGAGCTCATCGGCGCGGCGCAACCGGTGGAGTTGCTCAACGAGCTGACGGTCAACAGCGGTTCGGAGTTTTATAACGAAACCAACAACCGCGCCGGCTCGTCGCAGTTCAACATTCGCAACCTGGGCCTGGGCTCGACCCTGACCCTGATCAACGGCAAGCGCGGCGGTATCGCCCCGGTTGCCAGTGCCGCGGGCACCGACTTCGTCGACATCAACCAGTTCCCGCTGGCGATGATCGAGCGCATCGAGGTGCTGACGAACGGCGCCTCCGCGACCTACGGCTCGCAGGCGGTGGCCGGCGTTGCCAACATCATCACCCGCAAGGGCTTCGAGGGTCTCGAGATTTCCGGCGGTTACCAGGGCGCGGAAGTCGATTCCTGGCACGTCAACATGGCGGCCGGCTCGCAGTTCGACCGGGGCGGTTTCAACATCTACATGACCTACTACGAGCAGGGCAAAATCGGCCGTACCGGTTTTGACTGGCTGGACAGCCGCCTGAACGGCAATGGCGACCAGCGGCGTTCGCGCTTCCTGTCCGGCACCGGCTCGCCGGGATCGGTTGAACGCGCCACGCTCGGTGCCAACGGCGAGGCAGCCTCCGTCGCCGCGGCCTTTCGCTATCCGGATCCGGATTGCGAAGGCGCGGGCGGCGTCATCGGCGATCCGGTCGACACCGGCCTGAACCCGAACACCTGCCGCTACAACTTCGCCGACCAGGTGTCGGTCATCTCGGCGGCGGAGCGGGCGCAGGTGTTCGCCGGGTTCGACTGGGAGTTCTCGGACGACATCCGCTACTACGCCGAAGCCAGCTTCTCCAACAACAAGATCTTTGACGATGCCGGCGGCCAGATGCTGGCAACCGGCAATGCCACGAACGGCGGTCTCACGATCCTGCCGAGCCACCCGTTCAACTTC
>CALKYK010000364.1 GCA_938003715.1 uncultured Gammaproteobacteria bacterium | reverse complement strand
CGCACCAGGTCGACGGGGATGGCGAAGCCGATGCCCTCGGTGCCGGCATCCTGCGTCAGCACTGCGGTGTTGATGCCGACCAGCTGTCCGGCAGTGTTGATCAGCGCGCCGCCGGAGTTGCCTTCGTTGATCGCCGCGTCGGTCTGGATGAAGTTCTCGAAGGTCATCAGCATCGGTCCGCGGCCGGTGGCGCTGACGATGCCCTGGGTCACGGTTTTCGACAGCCCGTACGGGTTGCCGATCGCGAGCACGACGTCACCGCTCCGGCTCCGGTCTGCACGACCGAGCGGAATCGCGGGCAGCGGCCCGAGGTCCACCTTGAGCAGCGCGAGGTCGGTTTCGATGTCGACCCCTACGACTTCCGGGGCGGCCAGGCGCCCGTCGGCGAGCTGCAAACGAATCTCGCTGGCATACGCGACGACGTGATAGTTCGTCACCAGGTAGCCGTCGGAATCGATGATGACGGCCGAGCCGATGCTGGTATTGACGCGAAAGCGCCCGCTATTGCCGTCGCCGTCGTCGTCGGTGACCAGGCGCCGCGTGTAGACGTTCGCCACCGATGCGGCACCGATGTCTCCCCCGTCCGCATAGCTAGCCGGGGCGCCCGATACGGATCCGCCGCCCCCGTTCAGCGCAGGCAGCAGCTGCGGACGCACCAGCACCACGACAAAGGCGGCCGCCAGCCCGACCACGATGGACTGCAGCAGGAAAATGACGACTGGCCTGAGTTTCTCCACGCGCTTCCAATGCGGCCGGCGGCCGGGCTAAGTCCGCGGAAATGCAGGGCATGGCGCCCCCTCGACGCCTAGCCAATTTTGAATGCCCCTGTGTATAATGCGCGACTGGTTCCGCACCCAGTCCCGGGCCCACTGCCATCCTGACGGTGCAACGGGACTGCTGCAAATCTACCAGTTTTCGAAGAAAGCAAAAAACCGTCGTCACCTGGATTCGGGTACCCGACAGCCGCCGTATGGGAGTAGTACATGACCGATGACGTTTCTGACGAGCTGGATCGTAACAGGCGTCATTTTCTGACCGTTGCCACGGTCGTCGTCGGCGGTGCCGGCGTCGTCGCCGCGACCATTCCGTTCATCGCGTCGCTGAAGCCGAGCGCACGCGCGCAGGCGCTCGGCGCGCCGGTCGAGGTCCCGGTCGGCAATCTCGAACCGGGCGAGATGGTGCGCGTCATGTGGCGCGTCCGGCTCGTTTTCGTGCTGCGCCGTGATGAGGAAATGCTGGCGCGTCTCGAGAGCACGACAGCGCTACTGCGCGATCCCGAGTCGGCGGTCGCAGAGCAGCAGCCGGAGTTCGCGGTAAACCAGTACCGCTCGCTCCGGCCCGAGTACCTCGTCGTCGAGGGCTCTTGCACGCATTTGGGTTGCGCACCGCTGCCGGAATTCCAGGTCGGTCCGGCGGACGACTGGTACGGCGGCTTCTTCTGCCCCTGCCACGGGTCGCGCTTCGACCTCGCCGGCCGCGTATATAAAGGAGTGCCGGCGCCGACCAACCTGCGCGTACCGCCGTACCGCTTCATCCGCGAGGACGTGATCATGATCGGCTCGGACACGGGGACGGCCTGATGGCGCGCGTCGAATCAGAGTTAGGCACGCGCCGCGCAGCATTCATGAAGTGGATCGACGATCGGTTTCCGTTCACGGAAACGATGCGTTATCACATCACCGAGTACTACGCGTCGAAGAACTTCAACTGGTGGTACATCTTCGGCGTGCTGGCCATGGTCGTGCTGGTCATCCAGATCGTCTCCGGCATCTTCCTGACGATGAACTACAAGCCGTCCGCGGAGGAAGCCTTCGCGTCGGTCGAATACATCATGCGCGACGTCGAATGGGGCTGGCTGATCCGCTACATGCATTCGACGGGTGCCTCGTTCTTCTTCATCGTCGTCTACCTGCACATGTTTCGGGCCATGCTGTACGGCTCGTACCAGAAGCCGCGCGAGCTGATCTGGATCATTGGCATGCTGATCTTCTTCGTGCTGTTCGCCGAGGCGTTCGCCGGCTACCTGCTGCCGTGGGGGCAGATGTCCTACTGGGGCGCGCAGGTCATCATCTCGCTGTTCGGCGCCATTCCCGGCATCGGCGAGACGCTGGTCGAATGGATTCGCGGCGACTACGCGATTTCCGACATCACGCTCAACCGGTTCTTTGCGCTGCACGTGATCCTGTTGCCGCTGGCGTTCATTGCGCTGGTATTCCTGCACATCGTCGCTCTGCACCACGTCGGCTCGAACAACCCGGACGGCATCGACATCAAGGAACACAAGGACCCGGACGGCAAGCCGCTGGACGGTGTCGCATTCCATCCGTATCACACGTCGAAGGACCTGGTCGGCATCATCGTCTTCCTGATGATTTTTTCGGCGGTGATCTTCTTTGCGCCGGACATGGGCGGCTACTTCCTCGAGCACGCCAACTTCGAACCGGCGAACACGATGGCGACCCCCGAGCACATCGCGCCGGTGTGGTACTTCACGCCGTTCTACGCAATCCTGCGCGCCGTGCCGGACAAGCTGTGGGGTGCCGTCCTGATGGGCGCCGCCGTGCTGCTGCCCGTGTTCCTGCCGTGGCTCGATCGCTCGCGGGTGCGTTCGATCCGATACCGCGGCTGGATCTACAAGCTGGCGCTGACGCTGTTCGTCATCAGTTTCGTGACGCTCGGTTGGCTGGGCCTGCAGCCGGCGGAGGGCGTGTACGTGCTGCTGGCGAGAATTTTCTCGATCATCTATTTCGCCTACTTCCTGCTTATGCCGTACTACACGACGATCGACAAGACCAAGCCGGTACCGGACAGGGTGGTCTACCATGGCTGATGCGAAACGCAGACTGACCGCAATCGTTGCGCTGCTCGCCAGCGGCCTGGCGTTCGGCGCCACCGACATCGAGCTGGAACCGGCCGGCAACGACCCGGACAACGTCAATTCCCTGCAGCGCGGCGCGCGCAACTTCATGAACTACTGCGCCGGCTGCCACTCGGCGAAATACGTGCGCTACAACACGCTCGCGCGGGGCCTCGAATTGTCCGAGGACCAGCTGGTCCAGAACCTGATGTTCAACGCGCAGAAGCCGTTCGAAACCATCCAGGCGTCGATGCGAATGGACGACGCCGCGCGCTGGTTCGGCCAGCCGCCGCCCGACATGTCGCTGATCGCACGCGCCAAGGGAACCGACTACGTCTTCAATTTCCTGAAGGGCTTCTACCTCGACCCGGAGAGCCCGACCGGCGTCGACAATCGCGTGCTTCCCGGGACCAGCATGCCGCACGTCCTGTGGGAGCTGCAGGGGTTCCAGCAGGCGATTTTCACCGAGGACGAGAACGGCAACCCGGTGTTCGATCGCTTCGAACCGGCAACGGCAGGCTCGATGTCGGCCGAGGAATACGACGAGTTCGCGCGCGATACTGGGAAAGTCCTGCAGTGCATCAGCGAGCCGATCCGGTCGACCAGGCGGGTTCTCGGCGTCTGGGTGCTGATGTTCCTGGTCGTGTTCTGGATCATTGCCTCGATGCTCAAAAAGCAGATCTGGAAGGACGTCACCTGACGGTGCCGTCGCCGACCGGACTCAATAACAACAACCGCAGAACCCTGACCCTTTGAAGAGGACCGCAACATGGCAGTAATTGCCAACCGACGATCCGTCATGACGCTTTTTTCGCGGCCGACCTGTATTCACAGCCACCGCACGCGGCTCGTGCTGGCCGAAAAGAACATCAACATCGAAATCGCGAACGTCGACGGCCCGGACCTGCCAGAGGACCTGATGGACCTCAATCCGTACCACACGGTACCGACCCTGGTCGATCGCGACCTTGTGCTGTACGACTCCCGCGTCATCATCGAGTACCTGGACGAGCGCTTTCCGCACCCGCCGCTGATGCCGGTCGATCCGGTCACCCGCGCCCAGTTCCGGCTGGCGCTGTTCCGCATCGAGACCGACTGGTACTCGCTGGCCGAGCAGTTCGATGCCGACGGCGAGCGCAAGCTGACGACGAAGTCGCGCAAGATGCTGCGCGAGAGCATCCTGGCCAGCGTCGAGTTGTTCGGCGCCAAGCCGTTCTTCCTGAGCGACGAGTTTTCGCTCGTCGATTGCTCGATCGCGCCGATCCTGTGGCGACTGCCCGTCTACGGCATCGACCTCGGCTCGCAGTCGGCACCGATCGAGGGATACATGAAGCGGGTCTTCGAACGCCGCTCGTTCCAGGAAAGCCTGACCGAGCTCGAGCAGGAAATGCGACTCTAGATCGCCGCGTCCCGGCAGGCCTGCGCGCGGAATGGTATCCTGCGTGCCAGCACAAGACGGACCTTAGAATCCGCCAGGGACTCAGACGGAGCGAAGCCGTGAACAGACTGAGCCGATCAAAGCGCCCGTACCTGATTCGCGCCATGCACGAGTGGATGGGCGACAACGGTCACACGCCGCACATCGTCATCGACGCCTCCATCGACGGCGTCACCGTGCCACGCGAGCACGTCAAGGACGGCAAGATAATATTGAACATAAGCCACTCGGCGGCGCACAACCTGAAGCTGACCAACGCCGGCGTCAGTTTTCGCGCGCGTTTCTCCGGCGTACCGTTCGACGTCTGGGTGCCGATCGCCTCGGTCATGGGCATCTACGCCAAGGAAACCGGGCAGGGCATGATTTTTTCGCACGGCAGCGAGCAGCCGGAACCGCCCATCGACCACCCCGAGCTCAAGGAACGCAACCGCGCCGGCGACCGCTCGCACCTGAAAGTCGTCAAGTAGGCGCCCGCAACGGCGGGCGACCGTCACTCCCTCTGCCGTAGGAGCTCTCCCCAGCGAGCGACCGTTCCACTTCACTCCCGTCATTGCGAGGAAAGCGATGCGCGACGACGCAATCGACTTGTCCGTCGCAAGGGCGACGACCACCGGTACTCGCCGATTCATTCGTGACAGTACTAAAGATCAATCCGCACCAGCCAGGAACGTCCGATTCGCGACCGCGGGCGGATTGCCTCGAAAAGCCCTTAACTCGGTCGAAAGACACACCC
>CALKYK010000363.1 GCA_938003715.1 uncultured Gammaproteobacteria bacterium | reverse complement strand
AGAAACCAAAACACCAGGCCCAGTACTTCTTTCCGTCGTGCAGGATTCATTTTCGTCCCGATCTGGCTGATGGAGATTGGCGGATTATTCCCGGCGCGGCATTGCCTGCGGATGGGGCAATCGTGCTTCCAGTTCGTTCAGAAATTCCTCGGGATACAGTTCGTCATGATTCATGTCACGCCAGAATTCCTGAAGCCAGGGGGTCGTCAGGAACAGCAGGTAATACTGCGAGTGCTGGTGCCATACGTCGGTATCGATCGCTCCCGTAGTCCAGAGCTGGTACGTGGCAAAAACCAGGGCCATCCACTCCGCGTGATAGGCCATGAGCTGCAGGTATTGCGTTGAGGACAATTCGTCCGGCCGCATGTACGCGGTGGCCAGGAGATCCGCCACCGCTGGATTGTCGACGCTGCGTCCGAGAACAGTCTGGTAAGAACTCGCCAGGCTCAGCTCCACGTCGGCCTTCAGCTGCGTCTGGCTTTGCCTGATTTCCATCCAGACAAAAATAAGGCCGATGACGACGCCGACATTCGCCAGGATAGCGAGTCCCTCGCCAATGGAAATCAATGGTCTCCGCGTACTCATGTTTCTCGTAATCCCGGCAGCAACACAGATGCGGACCCGCCGGCGTGGATGCTCCGTCGTCCAATTCGGTGGCCCGAGGTCAGGCGCGCGACTCGTAGTACGCCTTCACGATTGGTTCGTTGGCGATGCGCTTGGCGTGTTCTGCCACCCCCGGCGAGAGTCTGGACACCAGGTCGGTCGGCACGTGATCCAGCATGCCGGACATCAGCCAGCGGGTCGTCGGCAATACCTTGAGGTCGGCGACCGTAAGTCGATTGTCCGCAAAGTACTTGCCGCCGCCGCGCTCGAGCAGTTCGCCGAGCCCCTTGATATACACGGACAGTCGGCCTTCGACGAGCGCCTCGCGGGCCTTTTGCAATGCATCCCCCTCGAGGCCGAACGTGCGCACGATGGCATTGGAGACGTCCTCGCAGACGCCCATTACTTCATCGCAGTAGAGCGCCTGCAGATCGTCTTCGGGATACAGCCCCGCCAGCTTGCCCGCGTATCGCGTCATTCCGTTCGACTGCGTCACGACGACGCCGTCCACTTCCATTACGGGCACGGCATGAAAACGGAACGTCGCCTGTTTCTCCCGGAACTCGGGAAATGCAATACGGTGATCTTCGAAATCGACACCGGCAGCGTGGAAGGCGATGCGAACCGGTTCGCCGCGGCCGCCGTCGACGTCGAAATAAGTCAGTTTGATTTGCGGCATGTTCCAGTCTCCATAATTCGTGTTTGAATTCTCGGCGCTATGCGTTACGCAGCAATCAGGCGGGCGTGCCGGCTGACAGTTGCTTTCTGCGCTTCGCTTTCTCGGCGACGGCCCGCGCGGATGCCGAAACCGTCAGCATTTCCATCGACTCGATTTCATCGCCATCAGCCGGAGCCAGCGCTGCGTCCATGTAGTCCCGTGCCGACGGATCTTTTTCCAGCCTGCGCCGTTCCGACATGAATCGTCGGTACAACATGGCCAACCGGTACGTTTTTCGAACGAGTTCGGCTGCGTACTTCGGGTAAAAGTGTCGGCGACTTTCGACGGGAAAGCCGGGGCGGCGATCGGTTCGGTATTTCAGGCGCACGAAACCCGATTCGAGCGGGTGCACGTGTTCGTACAATATGCTGCCGTAAAACCACACGACCGTTCCCAGCACCTTGCCGACGCTCATGTTGCTGGCACGTGCTCGCTTCATCAACGTCACGATATGCTCGTCGGAATAATAGGTGTCCCACGCGCGCCGGTATGCATCCTCCCAATCCTGCTTCGACATGACGGGATGCGCCGCCGTCACATGGTTCAGATCGTACTTGTTCAGGTCCGGATCCAGTTCGGCGCCTTCGCGATAGAGTTTTCGATGATCGGCGGAGCCCGGGAGCGGCGTGAGGAAGAAGAACTCGAGTATGTCGATCGGCAGCTCTTTCTTGATGATCTCGATATCCCTGACAATCGTGTCGGGCGTGTCGTCTGCGAATCCAAGGATGTAGCCTGCGGTCGTGAAAATGCCCAGGTTACGCCACGTCTGGATCATCTCGCGGTATTCGGTAATCCGGTTCTGGCCTTTCCGTGCCTCTTTCAGGCTGTCCGGATTGATGTTCTCCAGACCGATAAACACCCGCATAACGCCCGCCCGCCGGGCCTTGGCAATGAAATTCGGTATCCGATGGCAAGCCGTATCGACCTGGATGACGATGCTGAAATGCAAATGTTCTTTTTCGCGAAGCGTCGCCAGTCGATCGAATATCGGTTCCCAGTTCTGGTTTCGGGCCAGGTTGTCGTCAGTAATGAAAAACCGCTTGATACCCTGTCCAAGATTGCGTCGGACGATTTGCTCGACGTCGTCCGCACTCCGAAACCTCGATTTTCGGCCCTGCACGTTGATGATCGTGCAGAAGCTGCACAGGTACGGGCAGCCGCGCCCGGCGTCAAAGCTCGTTTGCGCTCCCCCCGTTCTTTTGACCGCCTTGACCGACAGTATCGGGGTTGGTACGTCCTCGAGCGATGGCAGGTCTTTCATGAAGTTGTAGACAGGCGGCAGGTTCCCGGCCCACGCGTCGCGCAGTACTGTCTCGAGGCGACCTTCGGCCTCGCCCGCGAACAGCGTAACGCCGAGATTCATCGCTTCGATGAGTTCCGGTGTCGGCTCCGGCAACATGGCGAGACAGCCGCTGACGTGAAAGCCCCCGATCACGACCGGCAAACCCGCACGGCGAAACTGGCGCGCCAGGTCGAGAGCGCGCGGATACTGGTTCGACTGCACGCCGACGAGGCCGATCAGGCCCCGCCCGCCGTCTTTCTCGATTCGCCGCACAAATTTCTTTACGTCGACACGGCGATTCGTTTCATCGAGTTCCGACAGGACGATATCCACGTCCTCGCCAAGCACGCGCCGCTCCGCACAATCCGCAGCCAGTCCATACAGCGTCGCCAGCGTGTTGGACGGCATCGCCGAGCGCCAGAACTGGATCACGTAGCCGTCATCGTCGTAGTGCGACGGTTTGATCATGACGAAGTGAAATTTCTGCATGTCTTCGTCTTTGCCGTTATCGCCCGCCGGGCGGGCGCCTAGTCGATCGTTGCCCCCAACAGCGCATTGAATACCAGCTTGTAAGTGCCGCGCGGCTGACCGCGGAACTGCGGTCGAAAACCGTATAGTACGACGTCGCCGTTGCCGTGCGGCACCCGCGCCATCGCACTCCTGGTCGCGATGTGCTCGCTGCCTTTCTCCCAGCCGCTCATCAGCAGGTCCTCTGCCGCGAAATTGACGACGGTGTCGAAGCGCGATTCGGTCGGAAACTCCTTGAGCGGCCGACCGCCGCGAGTCACCTCGAAGCAGTTGCGCTGGTTCAGCAGATCGTCGACGCAGCCTTCCTGCCCGAGCACGTCGAATGCAGAGCCGTTGACGAAATTGACCGCGACCTCTGCATCCATGCCGAAGCCCAGCGGGTCGGCGGTGTTGACGTCGGCCCTGATGAGCGAACCCGGGATCGAGAAGTCCTTTGACGAGGCGCCGGCTACGACATCGCGGATGGGCAAGCCCAACTGTTCGATAGCAAAGCCGACCGCGTCGCCGAATGCAAGCACCGTACCACCGTTGCGCGCGAACTGGTCGAGCGCCAGCGCACCGGCAAGGCCCATGCCACCGGTGTACTGTTCCGGCATGGAGCCGGGCGAATGCCCGTGCAGTATTTCGCCCGAGTTGTCCCTGAAATACACGTTGCCGTCCGGGTGCGGCAGGATGATCGCGTCTAAGCGGGACAGGTCACCCGAGCGGATGTCGGCGTCGTGCAGCGACTCGACTGCGAAGCCGTAGCTTTCGAGCAGCCAGCGCGTCCAGCCCTCGTCCATAGACGCAACGTACGACTTGTAGATGCCGACACGAGGCAGCGTCAGTGCTTCGAGGGCGGCGTCCGGCTCACCGTTCAGGCCGGTAAAGCTCACGCCGAGTTCTTCGGCCAGCGCGCTCACCCGCGACACGGTATCGTCGCTGCTTTCGATCACGAACGAGCCCGCACCGAAGCTCTGGCGCCCGGCACGGAATGCTTCGGTCGCACGATGCACGCGCGCGCCCGCGGCCAGCAACCGGTTGGCCGCCTCGTAACTCGCATTCATCACGTTCGACAGCGCGTAACCGTAGCCTGCGCTGCCGCTAACGGTGCCCGGCACCGGGCTGATGACGCCGGCCAGTCTTTCGCCGGACGCGTCGACCTCGTCCTCGACGAAATCGACCGTCACGCCCATCTGCATCGGCAACGTCCAGCCGGCGATGTCATACGGCGCCTTGATCTCACCGTTCGGATCGACGCGCGTGTCCGGATAGACCTGCTTTTCCAGCAGGTCGACGAGATAGGGCCTGAAGGCCTGCGCCGCGCTGATGACGAACGATCCTTCCGGGTAGCGATTGCCGCCGGCACGGAATGATTCCGTGGCGCGGTCGATCTCGATGCCACCCTCGTACAGCAGGTTGACGAGGTTGATTGCCTCGTCGATGTGCGGCTGGTCGGCGGGAATCACGTAATAGCGGATGCCGCTTTGGCCGGCCTCGATCGCATCACGGCCCATGCGGTAGATGTTCGTCAGCAGCTTGACCCGCGTATCGGACGCGGCGCGCAGTACCGCAATGGATCCGGTAATCATGAAATCGACCGGCTCGCGAAATCGCGACTCGCCGCCCGGCCACGGATCGGAATAGAGCACGCGAGCATCCGGCACGCCGTCGTCGTCCTCCTCCACGGTGATGCCGACGGCGCCCGGGTTTGCCCGTACGGCGAGCGTTTTCGGAAAGATCTTCGGGTCGTAGAAACGTGGTGACGCCGAATCGTGACCGGTTTCGGTCAGGATGCCGATCATGTTGTGGAAATAGGGCACCGTGCGCATGCCGCCGTTCCACCACATCGAAAAGCCAACGTCAGAAATCGCGCCCGGCATCTTTTCCATCGCGAAACGGTTGCCCATCGCCATGCCGACTTCGTTCAGGCCCGTCGTCACGCCGGGGTGAATGTTCGGGTTGAGCGGATCGGAGTAGGGCGGAATCACGATGCGCGCGTAGCCCGGCGAACTCTGGTGCTGGTTGTAAACGATCTGCGGGTACCACTCGTTGTAGATCGGCATGGCAACCGCTTTCGACTCAGGCATGTTGTTCATGAAGAAGTCGCGATTGTTGTCGTGACCGACGTAATGGTGGTAAAGCTCCGGCGGCCGTGACTGCTCGAACGGCGTATGGAGCTGGCTCTCGTACCACTTGCGCACGATCTCGAGACCGTCGGGATTCATCACCGGCATCAGCAGGAAGATCACGTCGTCCCGAATCTGCTGCATTTCGGCGGACTCCTCCGTTGCGACCCGGTGTGCCAGCAATGACGTCATCTGCGCGTGCGCGACTTCCGTCGCGTGCAGGCCGCCGTCGATCCAGACGACTGCCTTTCCTTCGTTCGCCAGCGCTATTGCCGTCTCCGTGTCCACGCGTGCACGGGCGAGCTGGCGGCTGATGTCGCGCCAGCGATCGAGATTCGCAATGTTTTCCTCGCTGGAAATCGTCAGCAGGAACAGCGGGCGGCCGAGCACCGAACGACCTATCTCGCGCAGCAATACGCGATCGCTCTCCGCGGCGAGCTGGCGGTAGTAGGTCTCCATCTGCTCGTAGCTGGCGAGCTTGTAGTCGTCGCCGGGCCTGAAGCCGAAGATTTCTTCAGGCGTTTGCGGTGCCGCAGCGGCAATCGAGCTTGCAAAAAAACCGGCGAGCAGTGCGGCGAGTGCGCCG
>CALKYK010000362.1 GCA_938003715.1 uncultured Gammaproteobacteria bacterium | reverse complement strand
CGGTCCTGCCGAGATCCAGCTCGTCCATCACACCGCTCCCGGTGGCGCGGCGCCGGATGTCCTGTGCGAGTACCGCACTCGGCACAGCCGGCTCCGCCTCGTCGCGCTCGTCGGCCGGAACGGCCGCCTCGGCGGTGTTCACGGCGGGCTCGAGCGCCTCGATCTCCGCCGCGCGAGCCGCTTCCGCGTCCGCGCCGGCGGGTTCCTGGGCCGCCGCGGCGGTTGCCGCCAGGGCCAGGAACAGGCAGTGTCGCGCGACTTTCGGCGTCATACTCGTTACTCCGTCACATTTGCGGTTCTTTGTGCGGCATTCAGGCGCCGCGTCAGGTCCGCAATCCACTTCGCCACCTGCTCGTCATCGCCGACGAGCCCCTGGTAGGCCTCGTAGTGTTGCAGCGCCGCATCGAGGCGCTGCAGGTAAAGGTCGTACAGCACGCCGAGGTTGTAGTGCGCCAGCGCGTACTCAGGATCGGCCGCGACCGCCTGCTGGTAGGCCGCCTCTGCGGCGAGGAAGTCGCCGCCGCGGCGCTCCAGCATGCCGAGCTGGTTCAGGGCCTGCGCATGCTGCGGATTCAGCGCCAGCGCATCGCCGAGGCTGGCGCGTGCCGCCGCGTCGTCGCCGCGATCGGCGAAGATGATCGCCAGGTTGACGTGCGCGCCGGGGTACTGCGGGTAGTGCAGCAGGAATTCCTGGAAACGCAGCTCTGCGTCGATGCTGTCGCCCGCCGCCATCGCCGAGGCCGCCTGCTCGTAGAGCGTCAGCGCACGCGTCGGCACGTCTGCCAGCCGCGGGTCGATTCCGTCCGCACTGCCGCTCACCGACCGGGGTGTCGTCGGACCCGATGCGCAGCCGGCGACGAGCAGGCCCGCAAGGACCAGCGTCGCGAATCGCGCGTGACGGCGGGCGCCACGCGGATCAGAACATCGCGGTAACGACATCTTCGCTGCGCTCCATCTTCGCGTAGCGCGCCGGCATCAGGCCCGCCAGCGCGGCAAAACTCTTCTCGACCCACTCGTCCCAGACGCCCTCCGCGGCTCGCGCGGTATTTGCCTGGTAGAGCTCGATCGCCTTCTCCTCGAAAGGAAACGTCTGTTCCTCGAGCAACAGGTCGTACTGTTCCAGCGCCATCGCGTCGAGGTTCTGCGGCCGCTCGGAATCCATCAGGTCTCGGCTGAACTGCTGGTACACCTCGCCGAGACGGTAGGTTGCTGCGGTCGTCACCTCGGCGACCCCGTAGGCGGCAGCGTCACCGTAAACGCGCAGCACGTCTTCCATCAGCTCCTTCTTCAGCGCCATGCTGTCGGCGAGCGGCTGCGTGATCTTCATGACCATGAAGTTCTCGCGCACCGGTTCGGCGAGTTCCAGCGACGCTTTCGCCGCCAGGTAGCGGGTGCGGTCGGTGCGGTCGGCGCCGGCGTTTGCATCGACCTCGACCAGGTCGCGCAGGATCTGCGTGCGTTCCGCGCGGTTGTTGTTCGCCTCGGCAATGTTCAGAAGCCGGTAGCGCGCCTCGATCGATTCCGCGATCGGGTACGGATAGCGCGCGACGATCGATTGCAGCACGTCGCGCTCCGCCGCGATCTCGCCGCTGTCCTTGTACAGCTCGGACGCCTTCCACAGGGCCTCGCGGCGCACGTCGTCGCCGCTGTCGGGATCGTTCGCGATGCGCACGAACTCGCCGGCCGCCTCTGCGCCGCGGCCAGCCTCCAGGTAGGTGACTGCGAGTTTCTGCGTGACGTCGTCGGCGAACTCGCTGTCGGGATAGTCGCGGCGAAACGCTTCCAGCACCGTCGATGCGCGGTCCCAGGCCTGCAGGTTGATCAGCGCCGCGGCGGCGTCGTATTCCGCGGTCGCGCGAATTTCCGAATCCGGCACCGCGCTACCGAGACGCGTGAAGTGCGCAACAGCCGTTTCGAGATCGCCACCGTCGCGCGCCAGCTCACCCTGCTTGTAAATCGACGAAGCAATGCGTTCGCGGATCTCTTTCTGCGCAGCGGCGTCGTCCGGCGGCGTGAACGGCTGCAGCGCGTAGTAGGACTGCTCGGCGAGATCGAAGCGGGCGAGGTCGAAGTGCGAGTGCGCGATCACGGTCCAGGACGTGCGCGCGAGCGAGGCATCGACGGGCGGCGTCTTTGCCACCACGGTTTGCGCGACGCCGATGGCGAGATCGAACTGGCCCTGCTCGAACAGGTCCTCGGCGATCGTCGTCAGCACCGCGCCCGATTCCGGGTGCTCCGGGAACGTGTCGCCGAAGCGCAGACCGCTGTCGAGATAGCGCTGGTGCCAGACGTCCTGCTCGACGCCGGCAAGGCTCTCCTCGTGGCGGCGATACGAGAGGATCGCCGCGTAGGCGGCCTCGGCGGAGTGTTCGTGCAGCGGGTATTCGTATGCGGTGCGCTCGTACTCGTCGGTGGCCTCGGCAAACTGTTCGCTTTCGAACAGTATCTCCGCCAGCAGGAAATTCGTGTTCGCGCTGTCGGGCTCGCCCGGGAAGTAGTCGAGGTACTTGCGATACCAGGTCGCGGCCTGCTGGTAGTCGGCGCGACTGCCGTTCTTCTGCGCCTCGGCGTGGTAGTACTGCGCCAGGTCGTTCAGGTTGTCCTTCAGGTGCGCCTCGACCGCGGAATTCTCCGCGCGCGGATTGCGCTGCCAGAACGGACTGTCCATGCCGTAGCGCTCGACGAAGCCCTTCTTGCCCTCGAGCACCAGGGTCGGGAAACCGCCTTCCTTGTACGCCTCGATGACTTCGACCTGCAGGATCGGCGACTTCGGGTGATAGGGGTCCTTTTCGACGAATGCCTCGTAGGTCTCCGCGGCGTCGACGTAGCGCTCCTTCTCGAGGTACAGGTCACCCAGGTTCATGAAGATGACGTAGCTGTAGTGCGGGTAACCGTTGTCGTCGAAGAACGTGCTGATGCTGTCGGCGCCTTCCATGTAGGAAAAGCTGATGGACAACACGCGAAACGTGTCCTCGACGAGCTCGCGTTCGGCGCGCGACAGGTTTTGCAGGCGCTCTTCGCCGTCGTCGAGTTCGATGCCGGCAATCTTGCGATCGAGCAGCTCGAAGAACGGCGCCAGGCTGTCCTCGTGCCACGCGAGCTTGAACTGTGCCCAGCCGCGCTTATACAGCGACTGCTCGTAAAAACGCGATGCCTCGCCGTACTCGACGACCCGCGCGTAGGCCTCTTCCGCCTCGTTGTAGCGCTTGTTCAGGAACAGCATCTCGCCGCGGCGAAACTGCACTTCGTCGATCAGCGTGGTGTCCGGGTAGCTAGCGACGAGTTCGTCCAGCACGCGCAGGGCGTCGTCCATTTTCTGTGCAGTCTCGTAAGCGCGCGCGAGCTGGTACAGCACCGAGTCGTTGCGACGGTAGTCGGGATAGGATTCGAGCAGCTCGTGGAACAGGTCGACGGCGCTGTCGAACGTGTCGAGGTTCAGGTTGCTGGCGTTCTCGGCCAGCTGTTCCGCCTCGGTCGCCTCCAGCTCGAGGTCGGCCAGGCGGCGCATTGCTTCGGCGCGCAGGAACGGGTCGTCGGAAACGAGATCGAGGAACGCGCGGTAGTTTTCGCGCGCCTTGTCGGTGCTGTCGACGATCACGTTGCCCGGGCGCACCTCGACGCGGCGATTTTCCAGGCTCTCGATCGTGTCCCTTTTCTTGATCTTGTCCGCGTATGCGTCGCCCGCGGCGCACAGCAGCGCAGCAGCGACGAGCAGTGTGAGCTTGCCGGCGCTCATTGCGCCGCGTCCCCGACCAGCGACTGGCTCGCGGCGAGATCATAAATGGCGGCCAGCGCGAAGCGCGCCTGGATCGTGTAGGTCTCGATGCGCTGGCGCTGCGCACGCATCTCGTCGGCCGCAACGCCCATCATGAACGCACGCTGCCGGCCCATCGCGTCCTCGACGCGTGCCTTCAGCGCATCGATCTGCGGACTGAGCGAGGCTACGCGCGAATCGAAATCGGCAAACAGCTCCGGCTCGGTGCGCATGACTTCGTCGATGTGCCGACGCGCCCGCTGCGTCTCGACCAGCGCTTCGCCGGTCTGGCGCAGGTTGCGACGGATGCGCCACAGGCGGTCCTTGAATTCCCGGTCGAGGTTCCACTGCAGCACGCCCTTCAGGAGCCTGACCTTGTCCCGCACCTCCGCCGCCTCCGGGATCGCTGCGCCCAGCGCAGGGTTTCGCTCGATGGCGGTGATCTCGCCCCACAGGTCGAATTCGTGCTCCGTGGCGAGCGCCAGTGAGTCGCTATCCTGTTCGATGCTGTTCAGGCGCGCATCGAACTCCAGCTTGCGTGCCACCATCGCGTCGATATCGGCCTGGGACAGGCTGGCGCGAATGCGCGGCAACCGCTCGTTGTAGGCGAGTTGGCGCGTATCCAGCATGCTGCGGAAAACGTTTACGCTTTGCTGCCACTGGTCGAGGTTGCGCCACAGGTAGTGCAGGTCGCGGTAGTTCTTCAGCCCTTCCTGGAAACGGTGTGTCGCCAGCAGGTGGTACAGGTAGCGCGTTTCCGGGCCTTCCGGCAGCTGTTCGAGCTTCCAGTACCAGCCGGTCGTCGATTGCGCATCGGTTTCGAGAAATTCGTCGAGCAGCGCGCCGGATTCGATGCGTGCGATCGCGGCATCGATGCGCGTCGTTTCTTCGTAGAATGCCTCGACCGCGTTCAGGTAGTGATCGGCGGCCTGCGCAATCGCGTCGAGCTTTGCCATCGCGTAGGGAATGGCGAGCATCGATTCCTGGACGGCAGGGTCCAGCAGGTTGCGATCCTTGAGTTCCATCCACGGCGCCAGCGCGCGACCGTAGTCCTCGGTCTCGGCATCCGCCCAGCCGACCCCGAGCAGCGCCTTGGTGGAAAACGGACCGTCGAGCCGCACGCGCTGCAGCGCGGGCTTCGCGGCTTTCGGCTGCTTGTCCTGCAGGTAGGCATAGCCGAGCGCGAGGTTGGCCTTGTCGCGCAGCGAGGCGAGCTCCTCGTTCTGCGGCTCGAGCTCTCCCAGGTCGTCGAGCAGGCGCGCCGCCTCGTCGACGCGATTGGTGCGCACCAGCGCTACGCCGAGATTGAACTTCGCGTAGTTTGCCCACGCGTCGTCGAACCGCCAGTCGTCCAGCAGCGCGATGGCGCGGTCGTGCTCCTCTGCATCGATCAGCAACTGCGCGGCAAGCATCTGGCGCTCGGCTTCCAGCGGCTCGGGGAGCTCGTTCTGTATGTTAGCCAGTGCGCGCTGCGCTTCGGCCAGGTAGCCGCGCTGCTGCCAGATCTTGGCAAGGAAAAACCAGGTACGGTCGCGGATTTCCGGTTCGACGTTGTCGGCGAGCAGCCGCTCGAATATCTCCGCGGCGCGCATGTGGTGCCCGTAGGACAGGTACAGGCCACCCAGCAGCAGCTCCGATTCGTCCATGTGATTCTCGAGCTGCGACTGCTTCTGCGCAGCGAGCAGCCGGACGATCGCCGGAAAATACTCTTCCTGGTAGAAGTAGAACAGGACTTCGCCGTAGTGCGCGTCCCGAACGACGGTCGGATCAGCCTTGCCGGCCGCCTGCGACAACGCTGCCGGCAGCAATGCCGCCAGGGTCAGTATCAGCGCTCGGAGTTTCGGGCGAGCCGCCAGCAACGGTCACTCCCATTCCTTGATGACGAAATCCGGCTGCTGCTTTTTCACACGATCCGATATCTTGAGCTCGACGTACTTGGCGCCGATGCCTTTTTCCAGGCTGATCGTGGCGCCGCGCCGGTAGTCGCGTACGTGCGGGCCCTGGCCGGTGAATACGGCGACCAGTTCGTGCTCGCCGACCTTCAGGTTTTCCATGTGCACGCGGTGCACGCCGCCGCGCATCAGCGCATCGACCTCGCGCTTGGTGTAGAGATAGTTGGCGACTTCCTTGCCGTCGATCTTAAGGTTGACGGAGTCCAGCGCGAAGTATTCGCCGACATCC
>CALKYK010000361.1 GCA_938003715.1 uncultured Gammaproteobacteria bacterium | reverse complement strand
CTGGGAAGGGCGCGACCGCAGCGGCCTTGTCGGTCAGCAGGTTGACGATCTTGCCCTTGCCTTCGTCGCCCCACTGGGTGCCGATCACGACGACATTGCGTCCCATCGCGAGTTACCTGACGACGAACAGCATGAGCAGACCCAGTGCCATGACGGTCAGGCCGGACAGCCTCAGGCTGTTGTCATCGAGTGTGGCGATGCGAGCGACGGTCTGGCGGAACAGATTCGGGCCGATGAACGGGATCATGCCCTCGATGATGAGGTACAACGAGAAAGCCGTCAGAATGTCCTGCCACATAGTTGCCAGCCGGGCATGGTTCGATCATGCCACCGTCGTTCGAGAATGCCTGGTTACCGGTTGCCGCCCGAAGAATTGTTCAGATAGCGGAAAAAGTCGTTTTCCGGGTCGATGACCAGTATGTCACCTTCCTTGCCGACCGCCTTCCGGTATGCGTTGATGCTGCGATAGAACTCGTAGAACTCGGGATCTTTGTTGTACGCGTTCGCGTAGATTTCGGCCGCCCGTGCGTCACCCTCACCGCGTATGATCTCGCTGTCGCGATAGGCATCGGCGAGGATGATCGTCCGCTGCTTGTCCGCTTCGGACCGTCTTTCCTCCGCCATTTCCCGGCCCTGTGCACGCAACTCGGCCGCAACGCGGGCTCGCTCCTCGCGCATTTCCCGATACACGGCATTCTTGACCTCGTCGGGAAACTCGACCTGCTTGACCCGGACGTCGACGAGTTCCACGCCCAGCCCGGTTGCGGTTGCGGACGCCGTTTCAAGCATGTCGCGCATCAGTTCCGCCCGCTCGACAGAGATCGCCTCCTGAACCGAGCGCTTGCCGAACTCGGTGACGATCGAGTTCTTGATGATTTCTGAAATACGAGCTCGTGCTACCGCTTCGGAACCGCCGGTGGCGGTGTAGAAATTCACCGCGTCGACGATGCGCCACTTGACGAAAAAGTCGACCTGCAGCGCTCGGCGTTCGGCGGTAAAAATACGTTCCGGACGGTCCTCGATCGTCATGATGCGTTTCGGGAATTTCCGAACGTTCTGGTAGATCGGAATTTTCCAGTGCAGGCCCGGTTCGTAGTCGGCTCGGACCACTTCACCGACCTGCAGCTTGATCGCGAGCTCGCGCTCGTTGACCGTAAAAGCGGAGAGCCCGATGATGATGAATACGACACCGAGTCCGACCAGGAACGTGAATTTCGCGTTACTCATTGCCGCGTCCTCCGGTTGCGCGGATCTTCTGCCGGCAGTTCCTCGTTGCTTGCGGACGCCGTGGCGTCGACGGAACGATTCGACTCGATGCCGGTGGGCGCCCTGCTCGTATTGCGCATTATCTGGTCGAGCGGCAGGTACAGGAGATTCCCGGATGCGTCCGAGTCGATCAGGACCTTGTTCGCGTTGCCGTATACCTCCTCGATCGCCTCGATGTAGAGCCGGTCGCGCGTCACCCGCGGCGCCTTCTGGTACTCGGTCAGCAGCGCCTCGAAACGCGACGCCTCACCCTCGGCATCGCGAATCACGCGATCGCGATAGGCTTCGGCGTCGAGCCGGACCCGGGCGGCGTTACCACGCGCCCGCGGGATGATGTCCTTCTCGTAGGTATCAGCCTCGAGAATGTAGCGACCGCGGTCGTTCTCGGCCTGCTGCGCGTCGTCGACCGCCTGCTGCACGGCCTGCGGGTAATCGAGTTCCTCGAGGCTGATGGACGTCACAGTGATCCCTGCGCCGTACATATCGAGCGTATTCTGCAGGATCTCCAGCGTGCGCGGGGCAATCTGGTCTCGCTCCTCGGTCACGAGTTCGATCAGCGAGCTGGTTCCGACCACCTCGCGCAGCGCGCTCTCGGTTACGTCCTGGAGCGTAAGCTCCGGCTCGACGACCTCGAAGCTGTAATTCACCGGGTCCGAGCGGCGGTACTGCACGACCATCTGTACGCGGACGTACTGTCGGTCGGCCGTCAGCATTTCCGTGCGGTACTGGAAATTGTCGACGGCGGTGGTGTTGACGATGTCGACCGTTTCGATGGGAAACGGGATGTGCCAATGCAGGCCGGGCAAAGTCGTCGCCTGGTAGGCACCGAAACGCTGCACTACGCCGCGCTCGGCCTCGTCGACACGGTACAGCCCGGTCAGGCCCCAGGCGACCAGCAACAGGACGATCAGTACGTAGCCGCCGGGTCCGCTCGACGCCGAGCCGCCGCGGCCTCCGCCCCCGCCAACGACGCTGGATAGCTTGCGCTGCCAGCCCTGTACGATCTTGTCGAGGTCGTTCGGCCCTTCGCGGCCGCCCTTGCCCCAGGGGTCTTTCCCGTTTCCAGGTTCGTTCCAGGCCATCTTTCCTATCTCTGTGCGGCCGCAGGTGTATCCGCCTGCGGCGATTCCAAAATATCTGCCGAGAGATTTTCGCGTTTCAGGAAACGCTGAAAATCCCGCGCGACCAGTTCCAGTTCGAGCCTCCAGCCGCCGTCTTCTGAAGATTCTTCCCGCAGGACGGCACCCATCTCGAAAAGCAAAGCGCGCTGCCGGCCCTGGTTTGCGGCCAGCCGCACGATGCCGTGGATTTTTTTCCTTTGCAGGCGGCTTGCGATCGACTCCAGCAACAGCGGAATGCCTTCGCCCGTGGTGGCGGACAGCCAGACCGCCCTGCCCTCACTGCGCGAATTGTTGGTCATTCGCGGCGCCCGGTCCAGCTTGTCGATCTTATTGTACACCCTTATCTGCGGCACGCGGTCCGCCTCGAGCGTGGCCAGCACGGCATTGACCTGGCGGACGCGTTGCCAGCGATTCGGATCGCTGGCATCGATAAGATGCAGGATCAGGTCTGCTTCACGCGCCTCCTGAAGCGTGGAGCGGAACGCTGCGATCAGTTCGTGCGGCAAGTCGCGCACGAAACCGACGGTATCAGCCAGTATGACTGTGGTGCCGTCCGGCAGTTCCAGTCGCCTCACGGTGGGGTCGAGCGTTGCGAAGAGCTGGTCCTTGACGTAAACGCCGGCGTTCGTCAGCGCATTGAACAACGTGGACTTGCCGGCGTTCGTGTAGCCGACCAGTGCCACGGTGGGAATCTCGGCGCGGAGCCGATTCTGCCGATTCATACTGCGCCGGCTGTCGACGTGCGCCAGGCGGTCGTGCAGCTGGCGAATCCGGCGGCCGAGCAGCCGGCGGTCGGTTTCGAGCTGCGTTTCGCCGGGTCCGCGCAGACCGATACCGCCTTTCTGGCGTTCGAGGTGGGTCCAGCCACGCACCAGCCGTGTGGAAAGGTGCTCGAGCTGCGCAAGTTCCACCTGCAGCTTGCCCTCGAAGCTGCGGGCACGCTGGGCGAAGATATCGAGAATCAGACCGGCACGATCAAGGACGCGACATTTCAGCTCGCGTTCGATGTTGCGCTCCTGGCTCGGGCTCAGCTCCGCGCTGGAAATGACGAGCTCGGCGCGATGCTTTTCGACGGCGACCCTGAGCGCCTCGAGTTTGCCCGTACCGATGAAGTAGCGGGAGTCCGGGCGGCGCCGCGAACTGACGATCTCGTCGACCACGACGGCGCCGGCCGACCTCGCCAGTTCGGCAAACTCTTCGCGTTCGGTTGAGTCCGGTGGCCCACCGGGCGATGCGTGGAGCAGGATGGCTCGTTCGCCACTCTGTGGTCGCTCAAACAACAGCGACCTCCGCGTCGTTACGCCTAATCGTTCGAATCACCTGCTTCGTTGTCGGGCAGCGGCAGGCGGATGTTTCGTGCCGGCACGATCGTGGAAATAGCATGTTTGTAGACCATTTGATTGACACTGTTCTTCAGCAGCACGACGAACTGGTCAAATGAATCCACCTGCCCCTGCAGTTTGATGCCGTTGACGAGGTAGATTGAAACAGGGACTTTTTCCTTGCGTAAAATATTGAGAAACGGGTCCTGTAACGATTGCCCTTTAGCCATTTTCTCTGGGTCTCCTTATTATTCTTCTTTGCTTATTCTTGTAGAGGTAAGCAAGACTTCATGGTCTGGGAATCCCGGTGGCGCGGGTTGCCCATATGCCCGGACCAGCCACAAGCGTGGAAAAAGTCTAACACAAGCAAATCGGGGCTTTGCCAGTTTTTAGAGGCCCTTTTCTCCGTTGCCCAGCCTGTCGGCGAGATCCCCGGATATGGCCGCGAACGGGTCCGCTTCAAGGGGGTTCACGACAAATAAATCGTCTTCGCTTCGGAGCCACGTGAGCTGGCGCTTCGCAAGCTGCCGCGTCGCGGCAAGCGAACGGTTCCGGGCCGTAGCCCGATCGTATTCACCGTCGAGATAGCGCCAAATCTGCCGGTACCCGACCGAGCGCATCGACGGGTGCTCCGCGGTCAGTTCGGCCCTGGCTCGCAGACCGCGCACCTCGTCGATAAACCCCGCGTCGAGCATGCCGTCCAGCCGCCGCTCTATGCGCGCGTGCAGTGCCGCACGCGGCTCGGGTACCAACGCGTACTTGACGTAGCGGTGAGCCGCCACCGCGTCATCGGCAGACTGCCAGTCCGAGAGCGGTTTGCCACTGCGGCGGTACACCTCGAGTGCGCGCTGGATCCGCTGGCTGTCGTTCGGATTGATGCGCCGCGCCGCTTTTGCGTCGACATCTGCGAGTTGACGGTGCATGGCCGGCCAGCCGACCCGTGCCGCTTCTTCATCGATAACTGCTCGCAGACCTTCGTCGGCCGACGGCAGTTCGGCGATGCCGGCCGTCAGCGCGCGAAAGTACATCATCGTGCCACCCGTCAGCAGCGGTACACGTCCGCGCGCTGTGATCTCGGCAATCTCGGCATTCGCATCGCGAACGAAATCGCCGGCGGAATAAGGCTCTTCGGGTTCGCGAATGTCGATGAGGCGGTGCGGGTATCGCTCGAGCTGCGCGGCGTTGGGCTTGGCGGTTCCGATGTCCATGCCGCGATACACTAGCGCGCTGTCGACGCTGACAATGTCCAGCGGAAACGCGTCGGCCAGCCGCATTGCCAACCCGGTTTTGCCCGCGGCCGTCGGGCCCATCAGGCACACGACCAGCGGCTTCTGCATATCGTCTACTGGCCGCGCAGGAACAGCCGGTCCAGTTCGGCGAGTGTAAGGCGTGTCCAGGTCGGCCGGCCGTGGTTGCACTGGTCGGCGCGTTCGGTCTTTTCCATTTCGCGCAGCAGCGCGTTCATCTCGGGCAGCGTCATGTTCCGGTTCGCGCGCACGGAGTGATGGCAGGCCATCGTCGCGAGCACGTGGTCGCAGCTGTCCTCGATGCGGCTGGTCAATCCCGACTCCTGCAGGTCGGAGAGAACATCACGCAGCAGCGCCTCGGCGTCGCGCGTGCGAACCAGTGCCGGCAGCTCGCGTATCACGACGCGGTCGGGGCCGCTTCGGTCGACGACGAGTCCGATGCGTTCGAATACGTCCGCGGCGTCTTCCGCGAGAGCCGCTTCGGCCTCGGAAACGGCGACGCTGACCGGCACCAGCAGCGGCTGACGCACGATGTGCTCCTCGTCGAAGACGCGTTTGAGTTTTTCGTAAACGATTCGCTCGTGCGCGGCGTGCATGTCGATCACGACCAGGCCGCTGGCGTTTTCGGCAAGAATGTAGATACCGGCGAGCTGCGCGATAGCGTAACCGAGCGGCGGTGCCGAGTCGTCATCCGGCAACGCGCGTTCTGTCGTCGGCACGCTGGTCAGCGCCTGGTAGCCGGCCATCGCCTCGGATACCGCCGACGACACCGCCGCGTGCCCTCCCGACGGCAGCGGCATCGGCGCCCGGCCGACGATCTGGCTGTCGACGCCGGGCGGCGGGATCGGTACCCCGGTGACCGCGCCCGGCGCCCCGCGCCGAAGCGGCGGCCGGGCGGCGGCCGGGACGAGGCGGGCCAGAAGGCGCCGCCGGTTGAGGAAGATCTCGGGAGCCGTGACGGCGTGGCGCCCGATCGTGGA
>CALKYK010000360.1 GCA_938003715.1 uncultured Gammaproteobacteria bacterium | reverse complement strand
CGAACAGGAACGACAGCACGGTCGCCCGGATTTCGTGCGGTTCGACCTTGGGCGCCGTCCTGATGAGTCGGGCGATGCGATTCTCGTTGTCGTTATCCATGCCGCGTCAGGCTGAAGGGAAGGACCCCGAGACTGCCACAAAACGGCGCCGGCGGGCCACAGCGGCCGCCGGCGCGAAGAACCCGGTCAGCGGGGGAGCGTGCTACCGGGAGATGTCTTTGGCCGCTTCGAGCAGCGCGTCCGCCGACAGCCGCACCCGGTAATCGGGTTCGACGAAGGAGAAGCGGATCAGGCCGTCCGTGTCCACCAGGTACACGGCCGGTACCGCCAGTGCGTGATGCCGGTCCATCGACGACCCGGCGATGTCCTGGCCTCTTTCCAGACGGCGCGCGATTGTGGATTCGGCGGCACGGAATGCCGTGCCGAAGGCGAAAGCGGCGTTCATCCCGGCATCGGACAGGATGACGTAGTCGAGTCCGTCGATGTCCGCCTGCGTGTCGCTTTGCAGCGTCGAATACAAAAGCTCCGGCCGGTCGCCGGACAGGAAGTAGACGTCGACGCCCATCTGCCGAATGTCCGGAATCACCGTACGCAGCTCGGAGAGGTGCATGTTGCAGTACGGGCACCATCCGCCGCGGAACGTAATGAAGATCGCCGGGCGCTCGAGCGCGTCCGGATCGAATTCGAACGGCTCGTCCTCGACGGTGCGCACGGTGAAACGGGGCGCCCGGTCGCCGGTCCCGAGCGGCTGAATTTCCTCGGCGCTCGGCGCGATGGTGGCACGCTCTTCCGCAGCGGCGGAGACCGGTATTGCGACGCAGAATGCGGCGAGCAGCGTGCTGACGAGGGTGGCGTTATAGGCGGCGCGACCGAAAAGCATGGTGATTCCTCCGGGAACGATGGTCAGGAGACCGTCGGGCTGCGTCCAATATTACGCAGTCATGTGACGCAGTAATATTGCGCAGGATCCCGGGGCGGTGCGCTCAGATGGCTTTTTCCAGCAGGTCCCGGTCGCTCAGGTTGGTGACGCCACGGCAGCGGGCCTTGGCGCGGTACATGGCCGCGTCGGCAGCACGCAGCAGCCCGGTCAGCGTGTTCGCGTCCTCCGGGTATAGCGCAAGTCCTATGCTCGCGGCGCAGCGTAGCTCGTTGTTCCCTGTCAGGTACGGTTTTTCCAGCGACGTGGTCAGACGCGCGGCGAGCTCCTCGGCGACCGAGGGTTTCGCGTCGGGCACCAGCGCGACGAATTCGTCGCCGCCCGGCCGGCCGATGATGTCGCAGGACCGCAGGCTCGAAGTCAGGCGTTCGGCCGCAATCGTCAGCAACTGGTCGCCGATGCCGTGCCCGTAGCGATCGTTGATCTGCTTGAATTCGTTCAGGTCGATGAACAGTAGCGCCCCGGTCGCATCGTCGGCGCTCTCCGAGAGGCGCCGTGCAGCGTTGCGCTCGAAGCCGCGGCGGTTCAGCACCCCGGTCAGCGGATCCGACCAGGCGATCGACTCCATCTGCAGTTCCTTCGCCTTGCGGTCGGTCACGTCGACGAACGTGATCGCAACATCCTCGCCGACGGGCTCCGATATCACGCGCAGCCACTTGGTGCTGCCGTTCTTGTCGATCTTCGTTTCCGTGTCGACGATTTCGCCTTTCGCGGCGGCGACGCTGAACTGGTCGAGCATCTGTTCCGCCTCGCGGGCGTCGAGGCCGTTCGTCGCGAGCTTCAGGATCTCGTGCGCGGGCAGGTTGATCATCTGCTTCGGCTCGGTGTGCAGGTAGCGGCCGGCGGCTGCATTCGCGAAGATACAGCGCAGTTCGCGCCGCGCGCCCGGCTCTTCGTCCTGCTGCCAGCGAAGGCGGATAATGCCGTTCACCGAATGGTCGATTAGTGTCCGCAGCAGCCGCTCGCTGGTCATCACCTCGCGCTGCGCCTTCTCGACGTCGCTGACGTCGCGGAACAGCAAGACACGCGCGGTGCGGGCGAAACTGCTGGCCTTGATCGGCGTCACCTGAAGATGCAGGAAACGGCCGGACTTCGTCATCATCTTTTGCGGCGCGCCGGTGTCGATCGCGGTACGCACTTCCGAGGATTCCTTGCCGAACACGGCGTCGAGCGGGACCCGCATCAGCTCGCGCTCGTCACGGGACAACAGCGCCTCGGCGCCGCGATTCAGGCCGATGATGCGCTGCTGGTCGGCGACGACGATGACCGGGTCCTGCATGTTGCGAAACACGGTTTCGTAGGCCAGCGGCGTGTATTCCATCATGCGTTCGCCGAGCAGCAGCCAGGCGTAGATCGGCAGCATCAGGGTGAACACGATTGGCAGTGTCGAAATCGTGTTCGGCCCGATGCCGAGATCGTAGGCGCTGACGGCGATCACCGGCACGATGGCGGAGCCGGCCAGCAGGAACAGCGAGCGGCGCTGCGCCGTGGTCACCGCCGAGCGGTGCAGCACGAGCATCAGGATGATGACCGCGATGCAGGCGTAGCCGTACGGCAGGTGCACGAACAGGAACCAGCCGCCCCAGCGCTCCGGCCGGGTGAGGAACTCGCCGTCCGCATTCGTCGCCGGCAGGTACCACATGAACTCGTGCCAGTAGTTCGTCGCCGCGACCACGATCGACAGGATCGGCACGATCAGCAGCGCCACCGTCGCCGTCAGCGACGTGGTGCGGCCGGTGTACTCGCGGAAGCAAAGCAGGATCATGACCGGGACGCTCGCCGTGCCGACGAAGTGGGCGGTACGGCCGACGGAGAACCAGGCGGAACTGCC
>CALKYK010000359.1 GCA_938003715.1 uncultured Gammaproteobacteria bacterium | reverse complement strand
AGGCCTTGTCCCCGATCACGGTCCGGTACTTGTTCGCGCCGTCGTAGTTGCAGGTTATCGTTCCGGCGCCGACATTGACGCCGGCGCCGATGTCCGTGTCACCGATGTAGGTCAGGTGATTCACCTTGCTGCCGTCGGCAATGACGCTTTTCTTGACCTCGACGAAGTTGCCTATCTTGACGTTGCTCGCCAGTTCGGCGCCGGGCCGCAGTCGGGAGAACGGCCCGATTTCGCAATTCGCGCCGGTCCGCGATTGCTCGATGTGGCAGTTCGAGTGGATCACGGTGCCGGCGCCGATGACCGTGTACCTAATCAGGTTGTTCGATTCGATGCGCGCTCCGTCGCCCAGTTCGACATCGCCTTCAAAGATTGCATTGACGTCGATGAACACATCCCTGCCACATTTCAGCGAGCCGCGAATGTCGACTCTCGCGGGATCCGCGAACGATACGCCCGGCTCCATGAGTTCGCCGACGAGGCGCGACTGCAGGGCGCGCTCCGCTTCGGCAAGCTGTCGTTTGTCGTTGATACCCATTACCTCGGCCTGATCCGTTGTCTTTACGCCGTGCACCGTCACGCCGTCCGTGACGGCCATGCCCAGCACGTCGGTCAGATAATACTCGCCCTGGCGATTATCGTTCTTGAGATTGCCCAGCCACTTGTCCAGCATTGCGGCGGGAGCGGTCGTGACCCCGGTGTTGATCTCGCGAATACGCTTCTGCTCGTCGCTCGCGTCTTTTTCCTCGATGCTTTCAGTGACCTGCCCGTTCTCGCGGACGATGCGACCGTAGCCGAACGGGTCGTCCATATCCACGGTCAGCACACCGACTTCGTCGCCGGCGCAGGCTTCGATCAGCTTTTTTACGGTTGCCGGGCGCAGCAACGGCACGTCGCCGAACATGACGACGACGCGATTGCTCTTCGGTGTACCCGGCATTGCCTGGCGCACCGCGTGGCCCGTGCCCTTCTGATCTGCCTGGTGCGCCCAGCGGAGTTCCTGATCGCGAAAGGCTTCGCGAACCCGGTCGCCGCCGTGACCATAGACGATGCAGATATCGCCGGCGCCGATAGCCCGCGCGCAGTCGATCACGTGTGCGAGCAACGGTCGGCCGGCGAGGGGCTGCAGCACTTTCGGCAGGCCCGAATGCATGCGCTTGCCCTGCCCGGCGGCGAGAATGATGATGCTGATTGCGGATTGTGGCGGGCCCATGGCACCGCGCATCATACCGTATGTACCTCGTTGATTTGCGTGAAAAATGTCGGAAACGAGACCTGCTTTAAGGTACCGTTAATCTGGTCCCGGCTAGACTGAGCATCTTCCCGACTGTCCGAACGCCATGTACCCGAGAAACTTCATTCTGCTCATGGTCGGCATGCTGGTGACCGGCTGTAACAGCGAGATCTACGTGCGTAACGGCGTCACTGACGGCGATACCTTCTATCTCGCCGACCGCGCGTTTTCCGATACCGACCCGGTTCTGCAGAGCTGGGTGGCCTACAGCCTGGCGCGCAGCATCTGCCAGCTAGAGATCGGCGGCGCGAACCCGGCGCGCAATTCGTCTTTTCACTGCGAAATGTCGTCGCGCCGGATTCTCGTCGATTCCTGGCTCGAGCAGAAAGCCGAAGCGTCCGGCCTGTCCGACCCTTACCTGGACGAACTCGCCGGTGTGCATTCGGCCGGTTACCTTCGCGAGTACGTGGCGCACTATCACGGCAGGTCGACGTGGCAATTGCCCGACGATCTCGAAACGGCAGCGTTTCGCAACTGGCGGCAGAGGACCATGCCGCGGCATCGGCCGCAAACCAATATCATCGGTTCGTGGAACTACGCGAGGAATACGCGGCCTGATCCGTTCTAGAATGACTGTCTGCAGACACGGTACAGGGGGCCGCATGACGCTGAATCGACTCGCCTGGCTCGCAATCGGCCTGACGGTGGTGAAAAGTGCATCGGCGCAGGTGGCGACGGACGTTCAATACCTCGGCAATGAAGGCGTGTTCGTCGCGCACCAGGAAACGAAGGTGCTGTTCGATCCGCTTTACGGCAACAGTTACGACACCTACCAGCTCGTTCCGGATCGCGTACGGCGCGGCATCTTCGACGGCACGCCGCCATACGACGGCATCGACGCTCTGTTCGTCAGCCACTATCACGGCGATCACTTCGATGCCGGCGACGTGCTGGAACTCCTTCGTCGTCACGAGGGGCTGCGCGTATACGCGCCGGCTCAGGCCGTGGCTGAAATGCGGCGTATCGCGGAGGACGGCGATAGCGACCTTTTTGCCCGCGCCACGGGCTTCGACCTGGAGTACGGGGATCGGCCGACCTTTGTTCGCACCGGCGAGCTCCTGATAGAGGCGGCGTTCGTCCCGCATTCGGGCTGGCCGACCGCGCGTACCGACGTGCAGAACATCGCGTTCCGGGTAACGCTCGCCGGCGCCAGCACGGTGCTGCACCTCGGAGATGCTGACGCAAAGGTCGTGCATTTCACGGCGGATCCCGACTACTGGGAGGAACGACGCATCGACCTCGCGCTACCGCCCTACTGGTATTTCATGTCGGGTGACGGGCGCGAGATCCTGGAATACCGAATCAACGTGCGCAACGCGATCGGCATACACGTACCGGACGAATTCTCGAATCCGTCGAGGATTCCCGGATCGCTGCAGGGCTACGAGGTATTCACCCGGCCGGGCGAAGGCCGGAGCTTCATCGGTTCGCAGTAGCGACTCAGTCGAACGTCGACCCGGGCACGCGATTACCCGCG
>CALKYK010000358.1 GCA_938003715.1 uncultured Gammaproteobacteria bacterium | reverse complement strand
CGTGTGCGCATCACGCTGGTCAACGACACGATGATGACGCACCCGATACACCTGCACGGCATGTGGAGCGAACTGGAAACGGGCGATCCCGGCAGGATTCCGCGCAAGCACACCGTAATCGTGCAGCCAGGCTCCAGGATTTCCTATCTCGTCACGGCAGATGCCATGGGAGGCTGGGCGTATCACTGCCACCTGCTGTACCACATGCCCGGCATGTTCCGGAAGGTAGTGGTGTCATGAACAATCCTGCATTGACACGGCGTGCCACCGGACTCGCGCTGCTCGCGCTGGCTTCGCTGCTGCTACCGGGCGGCGGAGCGCACGCGCACAGCGAGGACGATCCGCTCCTGTTCATGTGGCGCTTCGACAAGCTCGAATGGCGCGACGCAGGCGACACCGAGTACGCCTGGAAATCATACGGCTGGCTCGGCTACGACCTGAACAAGCTCTGGATCAAGACCGAGGGCAAGCACGAGGCAGGGGAACTGGAAAAAGTCGAGCTCCAGTTCCTGTGGAGCCGCGCGATCTCGACTTACTGGGACCTGCAGGTCGGTTACCACCACGACATCGAACCGGCTTTCGGCCGCAACTGGTTCGCGATCGGCGTCAATGGTGTCACGCCATGGTTCGTCGAGCTCGATGCCGCGGTCTTCTACGGCGAAAACGGCCGCTCCGCGCTACGCATCGACGCGGAGTACGAGCTGATGCTGACACAGCGACTGGTGCTGACGCCCGAGCTGGAAATGAACCTGTACGGGCGCGACGACCCGGCCAACAGGCTCGGCTCCGGTCTGTCCGATGTCGAGGCCGGACTCAGGCTGGCGTACGAGATCCGGCGCGAGTTCGCGCCCTATATCGGCGTCAGCTGGGAACGTCGTTTCGGCAGCAGCGCCGACTTTGCGCGCGCGGACGGCAAGCCGGTGCGCGATACGCAGTTGGTCGCCGGATTCCGCATCTGGTTTTAGGCCATTTCTATCGGGGAGAAAAACCATGAACAGCAATGTTTTCACGGGTGCCGTACTTTTCGCTGCACTCGTGCTGACCGTCTGGACGGGCAGCGCCCGTGCCCAGGACCCGGATCGGGAAGCGCTGGTCGCCATTATTGATGCAATCGAAAAAGGCTGGGAGCAGGGTGATGGAACGCCGTTCTGGTCCCACTACCTGGATTTCGAGGGGGCCCGGTATTTCGAGTCGGGGGGGCAGAACGTGGGCCTTCGCGACCTCGTCGAGCATCACGTCGAACCGGAAGGCGATGCGCTGGCAGATTTCGAGCTCGACCTGACGAACATCGAGACCCACGTCGAGGGTGACTTCGCATGGGCGACGGCCGACGTCGACGTGAAGGCGACGATCCGCCGCGACAATCGCCAGATCCACAACCGCGGCTACGAAACTTTCATTTTTCGTCGCATCGACGGCGAGTGGAAGGTCATCCACACGCACAGTTCCTCGCGCCCGGTGGCGCGCGACTGACGAGACGCGGACGCCGCTCAGGCGTCCATGTCGGGGATCAGCTCACTCTCGAGCCGCGCAATCATGTCCTTCAGTACGAGGCGCCGCTTTTTCAGGCGCCTGATGCGCAGCTGGTCCACCATCGGGTCGTGGGAGAGGCTGTCGATCAGGTAGTCGAGATCGCGATGATTGACCCGCAATTCGCGCAGCCGGTTGCACATACTGAATGATTCGGTATCTACCTTTTCGCCCATCGGGTAGTGCTCATGCATGTATACGAGCTCCGGCAACAGTCTGATTCTAGCGCAGTCCGGCTATTATTGTGCATCGCCGCAAAGCATCCCTAGCCAGTCGCGGTCCGCGGGGCCGCGAACCAGGAAATGCGGGTTCAGGATGTCCGCCTTATTGTTATATCCGAGCGGCCTCCCGTCCAGTTCCAGCACCGCCCCGCCGGCCTGTTCGACGACCGCCTGCGCGGCCGCGGTGTCCCATTCCGACGTCGGGCCGAGGCGCGGGTAGATATCCGCCTTGCCCTCGGCAACGACGCAGAATTTGAGGGAGCTGCCCATCGGCAGCATTTCGTGCGCCCCGACCCGGTCGAGGAAAGCATCCAGGCTCTTGCCGCGGTGCGAGCGGCTGCCGACGATCCGGACCGGCGTTGCCGAGCGCTCCGCGACGCCTATCGCCTGCGACCCGTCTGCGTCGTGCCGCTCCGAGCCGACACCGACGCAGCCCGTGTAGGTCACGCCGCGCACCGGGACGTGCACGACGCCCAGCACCGGCCGGTGTTCCTCGATCAGCGCGATATTCACCGTGAACTCACCGTTCCGCTTGACGAACTCCTTGGTGCCGTCCAGCGGGTCGACGAGCCAGTAGCGCGGCCAGCTGCTTCGCTCACCGAAGTCGGGCAGGCCGGATTCCTCGGAAATGACCGGTACGTCCGGCGTCACCGCCGACAATCCGCGCAGGATGATGCGGTGCGAGGCCATGTCGGCTCGGGTCAGCGGCGAGTCGTCTTCCTTGGCTTGTACGTCGAAGTCGGTGGCGTACACTTCGAGGATTGCACGCCCGGCCTCGGTGGCGAGCGCCACGGCGGGTTGCAGGAGGGTTTCCGCTTGCATCGGCAGGCCACGAACGACGACGGGCCGCGCAGTATAAACCACCGCCATGAAGAAAAAGCCGCAAAACCTCGACCAGCTTCTCGACAGCTGCGACACGCTGATGCTCGACATGGACGGCACGCTGCTCGATCTCGCCTACGACAACTACATGTGGATGGAGCACATCCCTGCGGCGTACGCGAGAAAGCACGCGATGAGTGAAGACGCGGCGCGCAAGCAGCTGTACGCGACGTTCCGCCGCCTGCAGGGCAAGCTCGACTGGTACTGCCTGGACCACTGGAGCAACGAGCTGGATCTCGATGTCGTGGCGCTGCACCGGGAGCAAAACGGCCGCATCGGCTTCCTGCCTGGCGCACGCGAATTCCTGCAAAACGTCGCCGATCATCACGTGCGCGTGCTGCTGGTCACGAATTCGCACCAGCACACGCTGGACATCAAGGCCGAGGTGACGGATATCGTCGCCTACTTCGATGCGGTGTACACGTCGCACGCGTTCGGCCACGCGAAGGAAGACCAGCCATTCTGGCAGGCGCTCAAGAAGGCCGAAGAATTCGACCTCGGCCGCACCGTCTTCGTCGACGACAACGTCGCCGTGCTGCAGTCGGCGCGCGATTTCGGTGTGGACATGCTGCTGCACGTGACCCGGCCGGATACGCGCAGGCCCGCCCGCGCGCACGATTCATTTACCGGCATCGAGGGCGTCGGCGACCTGCTCGTCCGCTAGCTCTTGCGGCTCCGTCTCGGTTTGCGCTTGCCCCCGCCCCGCGGCTTGCCGCCGGGCTTGCGACCGGGTCCGCCGCTGCGTCCGCGGCGCTTGCGCGGCGGCGGCTTCGTCAGTTCGGGCAACAGCGATGGATCGTAGCTGGCAACCGGGATCTTGTGCCCGATGTAGTCCTCGATGTCGGGCAGGGCGACGGCGTAGGTTTCGCAGCCGAAGCTGATCGCGTCGCCTGCCGCGCCGGCGCGCGCGGTGCGGCCGATCCGGTGCACGTAGTCCTCGCGATCCTGCGGCAGGTCG
>CALKYK010000357.1 GCA_938003715.1 uncultured Gammaproteobacteria bacterium | reverse complement strand
CTGCCACGCGCCGCTGGTCGCAGTCCTCTGCGGAGCAGCCGGGAGCGCGTCCGTTGCGCGTACTCCGCGTAGCCTTCGAGGTCCCGTTGCAGCAACGCGTCTTCTTTCGCCGTGCGCAGGATCATCGTGCCGCCCGCGACCGCGGCGGGGATGCCGTGCCGCTCGGCGACGAAGGCCCACTCCTCCGGGCCCATCACCGTCGACACGTGCCCGGGCGCGACCAGCGCGTCGAATCCGGGCGTGCCCGACTCGAGCAGCATCGCAACCGCCGGCCAGGTCAGCCGACCTGACAGCAGCACGAGCAGGTTGTCCGGCGCGCCTTCGGCCAGCATGGCGGCTACGGGAGCGGTCGTGGTTTCGAATCCCGCGGCAAAAAAGACGACATTCCTTGCGGGATTGTCCTGTGCGATGCGTACCACTTCGGTCGGCGTCGCGATCGGACGGACGTCCGCACCGGCAGCGCGCGCCTGATCCAGCGAGCGCGGCTCCTTTTTCGGCGCGTTGACCGGCACGCGCAACATGTCGCCCAATGCCACCAGGATGACGTCCTCGTGCAGCGCGATCTGGATCACCTCGTAGACGTCTTCCTCAGGACAGATGCAGACCGGGCAGCCGGGCCCGGGAACCAGCTCGATGTTCGGGGGAATCGCCGTACGCAGCCCGGCAAGCGAGATCGATCGCTCGTGGCCGCCGCAAACGTTCATGATCCTGACCTTCGGCGGCAGGTCGAGTGAGCGCAATCGATCGAGCCAGTACCGTGCGTTGTCCGCCATTCCCGTCAGGCTCTTGCCGCATTCGCGGGAGACCCGGAGCCCGCCCGTACCGCGTGGGTGTCGTGCCCGTCGCGCGCCGATTGCAGCCACGCGAGCCATTCATGCAGCCCTCGCCGATCCCGCACCGATACCTGGATGACCGGCGCCCCACTGGCGAGGTTGCGAAGGTGGCCCGTCGCCGCGGCCACGTCGAAGTCGCCGAGGGCGTTCAGCAGGTCGCACTTGCTGATCAGCACCAGGTCGGCCGCACGAAACATGACCGGGTACTTGGCCGGCTTGTCGTCGCCCTCGGGCGTCGACAGGAGCGTGACGTTCAGATGCTGGCCGAGGTCGAAGCCGGCCGGGCAGACGAGGTTACCGACGTTTTCGATGAACAGGACATCGATCGCGTCGAGATCGAGCTCATGCAGCGCGCGGTGCAGCAGGTGCGCATCGAGGTGACAGGCGCTCCCGGTGATGATCTGGACGGCCGGTACGCCGGCGGCGCGAATGCGCCTCGCGTCGTTTTCGGTTTCGAGGTCACCCTCGATCACCGCGACGCGGTAGTGGCCGCCGATTGCAGCGATTGTCGCTTCGAGCAGCGACGTTTTGCCGGCGCCGGGCGAGGACATCAGGTTCACGGCGAGCACGCCGTGGCGATCGAAGTGATCGCGATTGTGCGCCGCCGCCCGGTCGTTGGCGGCAAGCAGGCCGGACAGAACCTCGACAGACTCGCTGCCGTGTGTTGTCAGGTGCAGGTCGCCGCCGGCGTCGACGAGATGACGATTGCCGTCGGTCAGGTTGCAGCCGCAGGTATTGCACATAGCACCGCTCTCCTCAATCGGAATGCCGTGACGGACGACGCAGGTCAGGTCCTGTCGGCGAATGCCTCGTCGAGCAGCAGCCAGGATTCCGCGGCGTCGCTTGCAGAGATCTTTTGAATTGCATAGCCGACGTGGACCAGGACGAAGTCGCCCGGCTCAAGGTCCTCTCCCTGCAGCATGAACAGACTGACTTCACGCTCGACGCCACGCGCCTCGCAGACGCACTGGAATTCTTCGATCGACCGGATCTGCATGGGGACGGCGAGGCACATGTTTACCCCCGGGAAAAGTACGAGCGGCGCGAAAGCGACGTCGTCTCGTTCGCGGGAAAAGCATAAGCGGCAGTCGGCAGGTTCGCTGTACGTAATTTCGCCTACGCAGGTTCCCTCGCGGCGTCCGCGCACCTGCCAGATCCGTAGGTATCAGCCACGATGTCGGCGTATCGCGCACAGGCGCAACATGAGTCGTCGCCAAAGCATTCGCAGCCGGTCGTGCGGGACAAATCTCCCCGCACCCGGGCGACCCAGCGATCGATCGGCTGCCCCGTCCATCCGCACGGAGGATCGTCGATATGCCCACCCGCGACACCTTCTACGGGGTGATGCGCCGACACGGTGTTACCCGTCGCAGTTTCCTGAAGTTCTGCAGCCTGACCGCCGCGGGGCTCGGCCTCGGACCTGAGTTCGCGGGTCGCACCGCGAACGCGCTCGAGACACAACCGCGCACCCCGGTCATGTGGCTGCACGGCCTCGAATGCACCTGCTGCACCGAGTCGTTCATCCGCTCCGGGCACCCGCTCGCGGGCGACGTCGTGCTGTCGATGATCTCGCTCGACTATGACGACACGCTGATGGCCGCGGCCGGTCACCAGGCCGAGGAACTGCTGGAACAGACGATCGAGAAATACGACGGGCAGTACATTCTGGCCTGTGAAGGCAATCCGCCGCTCAACGAGGACGGCATGTACTGCATCCAGGGGGGCAAACCCTACATCGAAAAGCTGCGCCACATGGCGGACCACTGCAAGGCGATCATCGCATGGGGATCCTGTGCCTCGTGGGGCTGCGTGCAGGCCGCGCGGCCGAACCCGACCCGCGCAACGCCGATCCACAAGGTGATACTGGACAAGCCGGTGGTGAAGGTGCCGGGATGCCCGCCGATCGCCGAAGTCATGACCGGCGTTCTGACCTACATGATCGCCTTCGAGGAATTGCCGGAACTGGACCGGCAGGGCCGGCCGAAGATGTTCTACAGCCAGCGCCTGCACGACAAGTGCTACCGCCGGCCGCACTTCGACGCCGGCCAGTTCGTCGAACGCTTCGACGATGAGGGGGCCCGCAAGGGCTACTGCCTGTACAAGGTCGGGTGCAAGGGGCCGACGACCTACAACGCCTGCTCGACAGTGGAATGGAACGGCGGCCTGTCGTGGCCGGTCAAGTCCGGGCACGGCTGCCTCGGCTGCGCCGAGGACAATTTCTGGGACAAGGGCTCGTTCTACAGCGCGGTGACGAATTTCGGCGTCATGGGCGGTGCCGAGGCCACGGCGGACCGGATCGGCGGCATCCTCGCCGGTGCCGCGGCGATCGGCGTCGCGGCACACGCGGCCGCGTCGGTCGTGTCACACGTGAGAAAGGGCGGTACCGAGGAGGAACAGCGCCATGGCTGAGATCGTCACGCCGAACGGCTTCACCCTGGACGACGCCGGCCAGCGCGTCGTCGTCGATCCGATCTGTCGCATCGAGGGCCACCTGCGTATCGAGGTCAACGTCGACGACGACAACGTCATCCGCAATGCAGTGTCGACCGGCAACATGTGGCGCGGCCTCGAGGTGATCCTCAAAGGTCGCGATCCCCGCGACGCGTGGGCGTTCACCGAGCGCATCTGCGGCGTCTGCACCGGGGTTCACGCGCTGATTTCCTGCCGGGCGGTGGAGGACGCGCTCGACATCGACATCCCGGCGAACGCGAACTCGATTCGTAACCTGATGATGCTCGCGCAGTACACGCAGGATCATCTCGTGCACTTCTACCATCTGCACGCGCTCGACTGGGTCGACGTCGTCAGCGCACTGAATGCAGACCCGCGCGCGACCTCGGAACTGCAGCAGAGCATATCGAACTGGCCGAAGTCGTCGCCCGGCTATTTCCGCGACGTGCAGAATCGCATCAGGCGCTTCGTCGAGTCGGGCCAGCTTGGCCCCTTCGCCAATGCCTACTGGGGCAGCCCTGCTTACAGGTTGCCGGCCGAAGCAAACCTGATGGCGGTCACGCACTATCTCGAAGCACTCGATTTCCAGAAGGAGATCGTCAAGATCCATACGATCTTTGGCGGCCGCAACCCGCACCCGAACTGGCTGGTCGGCGGAATGCCCTGCTCGCTCAACGTCGATGAAACCGGCGCCGTCGGCGCGGTCAACATGGCCTGGCTGAACCAGGTGTCGGACATCATCGATGCGTCGATCGCCTTCGTCGACCAGGTGTACATTCCGGACCTGAAAGCCATCGCGTCCTTTTACAAGGACTGGACTTTCGGCGGCGGCCTGTCGTCGAAGAACGTGATGGCCTACGGCGAGTTCCCGGCGATCCCGAACGACTACACGAACGACAGCTGGATGCTGCCTAACGGCGCCATACTCGAAGGCGACCTCGGCACTGTCCACGACGTCGATCCGCGCGATCCGCAACAGATCCAGGAGTTCGTGACCCACTCCTGGTACACCTATCCCGAACCCGATCGCGGCCTGCACCCGTGGGACGGCATCACGGAGCCGCGCTTCGAACTCGGTCCGAATGCGAAAGGCACGAAGACCAACATCGAGGCGCTCGACGAGGCCGCGAAGTATTCCTGGCTCAAGGCGCCGCGCTGGCGCGGCAACGCGATGGAAGTCGGTCCGCTGGCACGCTACCTGGTCGCCTACGCGCGCGGCAAAGAGGAGATCGTGGCACAGGTCGACGGCCTGCTGTCCGACCTCGACCTGCCAATCGCGGCGCTGTTCTCGACGCTCGGCCGCACCGCGGCGCGCGGCCTCGAGTGCTCGTGGTCCGCGCACCGGATGCGCGACGTGTTCGACGGCATGATGGCGAACATCAAGGCGGGAGACGTGGCGACGGCGAACATGGAGAAGTGGGAGCCTGAAACCTGGCCTGCAGACACGAAAGGCGTCGGCTTCGGCGAAGCGCCGCGCGGCGCGCTCGGGCACTGGATACACATCAGGGACACGAAGCTCGAGAACTACCAGGCCGTCGTACCCACGACATGGAACGCGTCGCCACGCGATCCGCAGGGCAACATCGGCGCCTACGAGGCGGCGCTGCTCGGCACGCCGATGGCCGACCCGGCCCAGCCGCTCGAAATCCTGCGCACGATACACAGCTTCGATCCCTGCCTGGCCTGCGCCTCGCACGTGATGTCACCGGACGGCCAGGAACTGGCCGTGGTCAGGATACGCTAGGGGGGCGAAGCATGGCCGTAACCGAATCGGGAAGCAGCGCGGGCGCACGCAAGGCCGTGTACGTGTTCGAGGCGCCGGTCAGGATCTGGCACTGGATTCACGCTGCCAGCATCGTCGTGCTTTGCGTTACCGGATACCTGATCGCGAACCCGCTGCCGAGCATCGGCGGCGAAGCGAACGAACACTTCCTGATGGGCAACCTGCGGCTGATTCATTTCGTCGCGGGCTACGTTTTCGCGATCGGCTTCGCGGTGCGCATCTACTGGGGATTCGTCGGCAACCGGTATTCGCGCGAGTTGCTGTACCTGCCGGTCTGGAAAAAATCCTGGTGGCGCGACCTGTGGCACGAGATCCT
>CALKYK010000356.1 GCA_938003715.1 uncultured Gammaproteobacteria bacterium | reverse complement strand
GGAGAAAACGTCTTCTTGATGATCTCCATGCCGTCCGTGCTGTGGTCGTGCTGCGTGAATCCGATCGACGCTCGACTCATCTCCTGCGCGCCCGCGTTTGTCGTCATCACGATCACGACATTTCTGAAATCGGCCTTGCGCCCGTTATTGTCGGTGAGCGTGCCGTGATCCATGACCTGCAGCAGCAGGTTAAACACTTCCGGATGGGCTTTTTCGATCTCGTCCAGCAGCACGACGGCATGAGGATTCTTGGTCACGGCCTCGGTGAGCAGGCCGCCCTGGTCGAAGCCGACGTAGCCGGGCGGCGCGCCGATCAGGCGCGACACCGTGTGTCGCTCCATGTATTCGGACATGTCGAAGCGGATCAGCTCGACGCCCATCACCAGGGCGAGCTGTCGCGTCACCTCGGTTTTGCCGACGCCGGTCGGGCCGGCGAACAGGAACGATCCGACCGGCTTTTCGTCCTCGCTCAGCCCCGACCGTGACATCTTGATCGCCGAAGCGAGCGCCTCGATGGCCGGATCCTGGCCGAAGATGGTCAGCTTCAGATCGCGCTCCAGCGTGCGCAGCACGTCGCGATCGCTGGCCGACACGCTTTTCGGCGGAATGCGCGCCATCTTCGCGACCACGTTCTCCACCATCTCGACGGTGACGCGGTCGCCGCGATTCTCGAGCGGCTGCAGGCGCAGGTTTGCGCCAGCCTCGTCGATGACGTCGATCGCCTTGTCGGGCAGTCGCCGGTCGTTGATGTGGCGGGCCGCGAGTTCCGCGGCGGCCTCGAGGGCATCGCCATCGTAGGACACGCCGTGGTGTTCCTCGAAGCGTGTCTTCAGTCCCTTCAGAATCTCGATCGTTTCCGGCAAGGTCGGTTCGGGCACGTCTATTTTCTGAAAGCGGCGCGCCAGCGCGTGATCCTTCTCGAATATGCCGCGGTACTCGGTGTAAGTGGTCGAGCCGATGCAGCGAATCTCGCCGTTGGCAAGCACCGGCTTGATCAGGTTCGAGGCGTCCATTACGCCGCCGGATGCCGCGCCGGCGCCGATCACGGTATGTATCTCGTCGATGAACAGAATCGCCCCCGGATCGTCGCGGACTTCCTTGATGACCGCCTTCAGGCGTTTTTCGAAATCGCCGCGGTATTTGGTACCGGCGATCAGCGTGCCCATGTCGAGCGCATAAATGGTCGCGTCGCGCAGCACTTCGGGGACGCGCTCCTCGGTGATCATGCGTGCGAGACCTTCCGCCAGCGCGGTCTTGCCGACGCCGGCGTCGCCGACGTACAGCGGGTTGTTCTTGCGTCGACGGCAGAGAATCTGGATCGTGCGCTCGATTTCGATTTCGCGGCCGATCAGCGGGTCGATCTTGCCCTCGATCGCGCGCTGATTGAGATTCGTGGCGTATTTTTCGAGCGCCGTTGCGTCGGCATCGCCTTCCGATTCGACCGAGGCTTCCTGCTCGTCGTCGACACCGTCCCCGGGCACCTGCGGCATGCCGTGCGAGATGTAGTTGACGACGTCCAGGCGCGTGATGTCCTGGAGACCGAGGAAGTACACCGCCTGCGACTGTTTTTCGCTAAAGATCGCGACCAGCACGTTGGCGCCCGTGACTTCCTTCTTGCCGCTGGACTGGACGTGATACACGGCACGCTGCAGGACTCTCTGGAAGCCCAGCGTCGGCTGTACGTCGCCCTCGTCACCGAGCGGCATCAGCGGCGTCGCCTCCTCGATGAATTCCGACAGTTGCCTGCGCAGCTGCGCGACGTCGCCGTCGCAGGCTTTCAGGATCTCGTGAACCTTCGGGATGTCCAGCAGCGCGAGCAGCAGGTGCTCGACCGTCATGAATTCATGACGTCGCTCCCGGGCGCTCTGGAAGGCTTCGTTCAGACAAAATTCGAGTTCGCTGGACAACATTTCGAGATTCCCCGACCTTTCAGGACGCTTCCATCGTGCACAGCAGCGGGTGCTGCTGCTGCTGCGCGATGCTGGTCACCTGCGCGACCTTGGTTTCCGCTATTTCGTAACTGTACACGCCGCAGACGCCACGCCCCTTGGTGTGCACCTCGAGCATGACCCGGGTTGCCGTATTGCGTTCCATGCCGAACACCGTCTGCAGAATGCCGACGACGAACTCCATCGGCGTGTAATCATCGTTGATGAGTATCACGCGATATAACGGCGGCCGCTTGAGCTTGGGCTTCGCTTCCTTGACGGCAAGGTCGAGGTCGTCGCTGTTTGTCGGTCGATTGTCGGTCATCTCGGGTCGTGTTTTCGGGGCTTGTCGCTGCGTTCTCTGTCGGGGCCGTTGCCGGTGACGAACCATTATATATGGGCCGATTCCCGTGAACGAAAGCGCTGCATCGCAGAATTCGGCTCCCGTAGCGGCGCCGGTACCGGATACGCAAGCGTCTGAAAAGATAGGGGTATATACCTGCAAAATAAAGGATTTTTTGCACGCCGGGCTTGTTGCTGCGGGACCGGAGACCGTATCATGCGCGGGCTGCGTTTAATCCTTACGAAGACGGGTACGACAGGGCGGCGGCCGCCTCACAAGCGGCCCGCCGAAGCGATATGACAGCCGACGCAAAATGGTCTGATTTCAGTAGCTTAGACGCAGAACGGACGCTGCACGCGGCGTCGTCGCTGCTGCCGAAGTGGATCGCGCTGTTGCTGGTCGTCGCGATCGCCGCCAGAGCCGCGCAGATCATCTGGCACCTCGTGCCCGGCGCCTCGCCGGCCGAGGTCGTCATCACGCCACCCGTGCAAATCGCCCGCTCGCCCGCTGCCAATGCGCCGGTCGTCGACGCCGCCGGGATCGCGAGTGCACACCTGTTCGGTGAAGCCGACCCCGAAGCGGTCGTCGCTGCACCGGTCGAGAGTCACGAAAACCTGGCCGAGACGCGACTCAACCTGTCGCTCAAGGGCACGATTGCCTCTCCCGATCCGGACAAGGCGATCGCCATCATCGCCGACACCAGAAACGAGGAAAAAATCTACGCGGTGCGCGACACGGTCACGCAGGGTGCGACGCTGCACGCGATCTATGCGGATCGCGTTATCTTGAATCGCGGCGGTACGCTCGAGGTATTGCGCTTGCCCAAGGAGTTTCCGGACGGTGGAAGCGGTGTGCGGCGCAACGTGTCGCAGGTCAGCCGCACGTCCACGAGTCCG
>CALKYK010000355.1 GCA_938003715.1 uncultured Gammaproteobacteria bacterium | reverse complement strand
CCGCGGCTGTCACGATACCCTTGATGGTCACCTTCAGCGTCGTTTCCTGCTTCAGCTGGTCGACGAATTGCCAGGTCAGGTTCATCGGCCGTCGCTCATCGGTAATGCCGCTGAACATCGGTTTTTCCGCCGCGACGCCGCTGCCTTCGTGACACACCGCGCAGTCGCGGCCGTCCCTGCGGCGCGCGCGTTCGAGCGTGTGCCGCATCGACCCGCCGCCGGCGTTGTCGACGGTGAGCACGACGACCGGGCAGCCGGCCGCCTCGGCACGGCGCAGCATCCTGCGCACGCCGGGCCAGCCGCCGGACGTGTAGAGCTGGAACCAGATCGGCGCGCCGCGCGCCTCGGCCACTTGCTCGATCGGCGTCGACGCGACGGTCGACAGCAACTGCAGGTGATTGCGCGACCGCGCAGCGCGGGCCGAGGCGATTTCACCGTCGGGATGGAACGCCTGCTGCGAACCGACCGGCGCGAGCACGATCGGCGTAGGCCAGCGCGTGCCCAGAATTTCCACCGACATATCGACGCTCGATATGTCGACGAGTCGCTGGGGACGCACGTAGTAGCGGTCGAACGCCTCGCGATTGGCGCGCAGTGTCTCGTCGCTGTTGACGCCGGTCTGCAGGTATCCCCAGTGCGCCGCCGGGATGTTGCCGGAAGCGGTCATTTCGAGATCGAAGACGTCTATTGCGTCGCCTGCGGTGTCGACGCGCATGCCGGGCGCATCGTCCGCGCGCGCGATTCCGGACAGCGCATGGCAGAGCGGACTGGCGGCGAGAAACTGCACGAATCGCCTCCGGTTCAGTGCCTGCACGAATCCGCTCATGCCGTTCCCCGGCCCTACTTGCCCGGGTACTTCCTGCGCATCGCGCTGACCGATTCCGCGATGAGTTTTGCCAGTACGCTTTCGTCTATGTCGTCCAGCCGCTTGATGTACAGGCAGGACTTGCCGGTCTTGTGCTTGCCGAGCTTCTTCAGGAGCGCGTCGCGTTTCGCAAACCCGTCCATCAAATACACGGAAATGTTCTGCGCGCGCGGGGAAAAGCCGGTCATCATCCAGGAACCGGACCGCCCGCTCGCGTAGGTGTAGTCGTACTCGTCGTAGCCGACAATCGACGGCCCCCACATCTTCGGTTGCTTGCCGGTTGCCTTGCGCATCATCGCTGCGATCTTCCTGCAGTCGGCGCGCTGCTCTGAATCCTTGATGGCGTTTACGAACGCCGTGGCGCTTTGCGAGGTCTTTTTCGTCTTCGGTTCCGCCATGCGCGCCCTCTTTGTTGTTTTTGTTTACCCGAGCGGTGGCAGCGGTTTCCGGTCGGGCTCTACGAAACCGTCCCTCGCTGCGTAGGAGTGGAGCCGTTCCGGCGAATAATACTCGAGCAGCTTGGGGCGATCGGGATCGAGGATGTCGTCGATGCGCCTTGCAAAATCCCCGAATCGTTCGCCGGTCTTCCTGCGTGCCGCCACGAGGCGGGCAAACGCCTCGGTCACGGTCTCGTGATACTTCGGCGGGCGTGCCGGCACCTCGGGATTGTA